>CAZXHO010000023.1:0-14885 GCA_964640365.1 uncultured Sangeribacter sp.
GACTGTGGACCATGGGTGCTGTCACCAGCGGATGGTTCGGAAAGGTGCAACTTGCCGCTTATCAGGTTATGAATACCATTGCTCAACTCGGTTTCATGACTTATATGAGTATTGGCATGGCGACTTCCATCAGGGTGGCTAATTTCACCGGTCAGAACAATATGGAAAGCGTAAGGAGAATAAGTAGGGCAGGGCTGCACATAGTGCTTTTCATGGCTACAGTGGCATCACTTGTATTTTTCTTCTTTACTCAAAACCTTGTCCATATGTTTACGCCGGATGATAATGTTGTGCTGGCAGCCTTACCGTTAATAATACCTCTTATCCTCTACCAGTATTGCGACGGAGCACAGCTCACCTACGTGAATGCCTTGCGAGGCACTTCAGTAGTGAAGCCCCTTCTGTGGATATCGGTGGTGAGCTATCTGGTGGTTGGAATTCCTGTTATGCTTCTTTTTGGTGTAACGTTCGGCTGGGAGACTGAAGGTGTATATTACAGTTTTTCAGTGGCGCTACTAACAGCTACAATACTTCTTGTGACTACTTTCAGCCGTGTTTTGAAAAACAAACAGGCTGAAATTGGAGAGAAAAATGCGTCTGTTAAGACACTTTAATATGAAAAATTGTGAATTGTCAGAGAAAAATTATTACTTTGCAATCCAAAACCATATCATACGAAAGAAATGGGTAAAATCATAGCAATCGCCAATCAGAAGGGCGGTGTGGGAAAGACCACTACAGCCTTCAACTTGGGTGCATGTCTGGCGAGTGACGGAAAGAAAGTGCTTCTTGTAGATGCCGATCCACAAGCAAATGCCACATCAGGCCTTGGAGTCAATCCGGATGATGCGGAGCTTTCGATATATGAGTGTCTTGTGGACGGAGCGGATACTACACGAGCAGTTGTCCCCACTTGCATAGATGGCCTTGAGCTGATATGTTCGCGTATAGATCTGGTAGGAGCGGAAGTGGAACTCATGAACCGGAGGGAACGTGAAAAAGCTCTGTCAAAAGTTCTCGAGCCGCTTAAAGATAATTACGATTATATTCTAATTGACTGTAGCCCTTCGCTCGGAATCATTACGGTGAATGCACTGACAGCAGCAGATTCTGTAATAATCCCGGTACAGGCCGAATACTTCGCCCTTGAGGGTATTTCTCAGTTGCTCAATACGATACGAATTATTAAAAGCCGCTTGCGTCCATCGCTTGAAATAGAGGGTTTCCTCCTTACCATGTACGATGCGCGCCTTCGCCTTGCAAATCAGATTTTTGAAGAACTTAAGGGACATTTTGGAGACATGGTCTTCACCACAGTTATCCCTCGCAATATAAAATTATCGGAATCTCCGAGCCACGGACTTCCGGTGATTTTATACGATCCGGAAAGTCGCGGCGCCATAGCCTACGGACAGTTGAGTCGTGAACTAATAGCGCGCAACAGGAGAAAGAAAGCTTAAAATTATGGCATTGAAAAGGAATGCATTGGGAAGGGGTCTTGATTCCCTGATCTCAATGGGTGATATACAGACCGGCGGTTCTTCCGCCATAAATGAAATTGAGGTTGATCTGATCTATCCCAATCCGGATCAGCCTCGGCGAACTTTCGATGAGGAAACTCTGGATGAGCTTGCCGCCTCTATGCACGAGCTTGGAGTTATCCAGCCGTTGTCTCTGCGCGATGCCGGCGACGGCACCTATCAGATCATAGCCGGTGAACGCCGATGGCGGGCTGCAAAATTGGCGGGTCTCCAGACAGTGCCCGCATATGTGAGAACAGCTTCCGACTCAGAGGTGACGGAGATGGCGCTCATAGAAAATATTCAACGTGAGGATCTGAATGCAATCGAAGTGGCGCTTGCATTCAGAAAACTTATCGACATGTATAACCTTACTCAGGAAAGACTTTCTGAAAGACTTGGGAAAAATCGTGCCACGATAGCAAATCATCTGCGCCTTTTGAAACTCCCGGCAGAGATTCAGCTTGGACTTCGCGACCATAAGCTTGACATGGGTCACGCACGTGCGTTGCTGTCGGTGACTGATCCGAAGCAGCAGCTTAAACTCTATAACTTGATTCTCAAGGAGGGTCTGTCGGTCAGAAGGGTTGAAGACCTCGCAAGAGCGATGGGTGAACCGGCACATGAGGAGCCGGCACAACGGGAAGCCGCACCTGACAACGCACGGTATGAAAGTTTTGTGCGCGAAATATCCGATTTTTTCCCTTCTCCTGTAAAATTCTCACGTAAAGCAGACGGTAAAGGGTCAATAACATTGAAATTCACCTCCGATGAGGAGCTTCAGAAGATAATGGAGCTTTTCGGGAAGATGAAAAATTAATATGCATCCATACATAAATAAGCATATTGTTCGAATAGAAGCTATTTTTGCCGGTAATCAACGATTATGGGCAAAAATGGTCATGAATGTTTTTCTGATACTGGTGATTATCGATGCATCCGGTTTCCGCGCCAATGCATCTGAAATCACACTGCCACTCAATGTGGAAATAGGTCAGAATCCCAAACGTGACGTTCCTCCGGATTCCACCGTCTATGTTAATGCAGAGGCATTGGTCAGGGTTCCTTTGGATTATACAGAGGAGGATGCAAACGACACCATACAAACCGTAGTTACTGCTGATGACCTTCCCTACGGTCTGGAAGGCAAAAAGGAATTTAATCCCTCTCCTACACGAGCAGTCTGGATGTCGGCTCTTTTTCCGGGTGTGGGACAGATATATAACCGCCGCTATTGGAAACTTCCGATAGTAGTCGGTGGCTTTATGGGTCTCGGATATGCTACAAGCTGGAATAACAATCAGCTAAAAGAATATACTCAAGCTTACCGCGACATTATGGATAATGACCCTTCGACCAATTCATATATGAACTTCTTTCCATCCACCACCAAGGAAGAAGATCTTGACAAGACATGGCTAACCAATACATTGCGCACACGTCGTGACTTCTATAGGCGTAACCGTGATTTGTGTATCATCTGTTGTGTCGGACTTTATCTCATATGCATGGTGGATGCGTATGTCGATGCCTCTCTTGCACATTTCGATCTTTCTCCCGATCTGTCGTTAGACTGGAGTCCAGCCATGATGGTTAACCCCGGCGACCGAAAAGTGAGCATTGGTCTTAACTGGGCATTTACTTTTTAAAACTGACAAAGTTAACTACATTCTATGAAAAAATCTTTTCTCATAGCTCTCCTTGCTGCAGCTTCACTGACAGGATTTGCAAAAACAGACAAGAAAGCAAATGTGCTCGATCTCAAGAGCAGTATAACTGATAATGCCATAGTTTATCCGGAAAGTTTTGAAGTAGATACTCAAAAACTTTTGGAAAGTTGGTTTATTAAAAATTATACAGCCTCAGATAAAAGGTATGAAACCGAACCAGACACAAACATAAGTGACGAAGAGATTACGAAACGTCTTTCGGCCCTTCCCACTATTATTGAATTGCCCTTCAATCAGGTTGTGAGGAGCTATATCGATCGCTATACAAAGAATGGCAGACCTCAAGTTGAAGCTATTCTGGGATTAAGTCTGTATTATATGCCCATTTTTGAACAGGCTCTTGAGGAGCAGGGACTTCCTCTTGAATTAAAATATCTTCCTGTGATTGAATCGGGGTTGGATCCGAATGCCGTATCGAAACATGGAGCCACAGGCTTATGGCAGATGATGCTTGGCACGGCAAAAGGTCTTGGAATGGAGGTAAATTCATTGGTCGATGAGCGTCGTGACCCTTATGTCGCTTCAGAAAGGGCTGCTTCTTATCTCAAGGACTTATATTCTGCATATGGTGATTGGTCGCTTGCCATTGCTGCGTATAATTGTGGTCCGGGAAATGTAAACAAGGCTATCAGAAGAGCGGGAGGTGATGCCAAAAGTCATGATTTCTGGTCAATTTACGATTATCTAACTCCCGAAACTCGTGGATATGTCCCCATGTTCATAGCAGCTAACTATGTCATGAACTATTACACTGACCATAATATTTCTCCGGTGCTTCCGGTGAAACCGCTTTTGATGGATACAGTTCAGGTGTCACAAAGGGTACATTTCAATCAGATTTCAAAAGTGCTTGACATACCGATTGACGAACTTCGCATACTTAATCCTCAATTCAGGGCAGACGTTATTCCCGGAAGCGTAGATTCACCTTATACACTGATTCTCCCTTCTCAACAGATACACGCTTATCTGATGAGTGAAAATCAGATATTAGATTATGATGCTGATAAATATAAGCAGAGAAATACGGTAAATCCGGGTGATGTGCCTGCCGATGCACTCTTGGCTGTGGAGGCAACAGTCAGCGATGATGATCATGGAGAGGAAGATGTGGCAATAGCTGCCTCCCAAGGAAAGAAATCAGTCATTATCCACAAAGTGGTAGCCGGCGAAAGCCTGGCATCCATTGCTAAAAGATATGATGTTACTCCGGAACAGATTAAAAGAAGCAACAGCTTGCGTAGGAATGCCGTGAGAGTAGGACAGCAATTGCGCATCACTACTGATTCTCCGCAGGAGATGATGGAAAGCACGGTAGCTGCCGTGACCGGAAAGACAAGACAGACTAAAGCAAAGGAAACTGCAGCCAAGACTACACCGGCTAAGAAAACCACACCTGCAAAAGCTGCCGGACCGGTAACGCATAATATTAAAAATGGAGAAACTTTGTCTTCAATATCTAAGAAGTATGGTGTTTCCATTGCCGCCATCAAACAAGCTAACGGCATGACATCGGATGCTTTGCGCGCTGGTAAAACTCTTAAGATCCCGGCAAAAACAGCAACCAAAAGTAATACTTCTGCCAAGAAGTCTACGGCTAAGAAATCAACTTCTAAAAAGAGTTCTAAACGTCGTCGTTGACGCGGTTGAATACAACACATAAGTTTAATCCGGAAGTTCTGTTGGCAGAACCCCCGGATTAAATTTATGTAAATGAGATATTGTCAGTCTCGTTTCAGTAGTTTCTTGATTTTCCAAGAACCAAGAAATCATACCTGATACTTATAAATTAATTGGCTGATTTCAGTCGCAGCAGGAGCCGCAAGAACCACCGCCGCATCCATGGGCAGCGTCGCCTTCCGAGCCACATCCACAACCTTCTGAACCACATCCGCCACAGCTTCCGCAACCTTGAGCCGGCTGAAGTTCTTCGGGAGTTGCATCGCGCACCTCTTCAACCTTACCCTCATATCTAACCGTCAGACCGGCGAACGGATGATTGAAATCCATTTTAATTTTATCACCTACTTCGAGCACTTTTCCTTCAATGCGATAACCTTCGGCAGTCATCATGGGGAGAAGTGCGCCTACTTTCACTTCTTCAGCTAATTTACCGTCGCGCATGAAAATTTCCGGATCAAGTATCAGTTCATATTCCGGATTCCTTTCGCCGAATGCGGCAGCCGGAGGAAGTGTGATTTCAAATTTATCATCTTTAGCAAGATCCTTCAACACTGCTGCAAGCCCCGGAACGATCTCATGGCTTACACCATAAACCATTACATCCGGAGCTTTTGAATTGGCTTCAAAGAGAAGCTCTCCATTTGCATCGTTATATAATTTATATGAATAGGCAACAAATTTGCCGGGACCAACGGTCTCACGAATTTTTTCTTCCATAGTTCTTCTATCTTATATTTTTACCTTAATAATTAAATTGATAATTACCCGGAATTGTTCATTCAGCCGGTAAATCATCTGTGGCATTAAGAGATTCCGGATGTTTGAGCTCATATTGAGCCTGAGGCACTTCTACATTGAAATAGAATCCTTTTGCCACTTTATCTCTTAATCTTTTCTTTGTTTCTTCATCTGCCATCACAGTAAGGTAGTCGCAACCCGGTTCAATGAATGTGGCATCAGTGGCCTCGTATCCGAGAAGCTGCACCATGTCATATTCGTGCATGGGATAAATCACATACCAAGCGTTTTCTTCATCCTCTCCGGTGCCTGTACTCTTAATTGCACCTAAAAGGTGTTCAAGCCTGTATTCCCAAATTTTAGCACTCATATCCTTTCGTTTCTCTTTCAACACATGAACGAGAAACGACATTTGACGGAGGTCAAATGGATTATCGCGCAGAGAAAGTTCGGCATACTTACGTATGGTATCGATCTCTTCCTTAGAATGGTTGGATTTCATTCTAAGCTCATCTGTCACACCGGAATAGGGTGATATGCGGTAGGGATCATAATCCTCCTGAAACATATAACCAAGATAGAAATAGCGGTATTCTTCATTGGTCATGGTTGTGTCATTTCGGGTATATTTCTTCATGAGCTTAGGAAAATAATATGGGCTCGAAGGATTAAGAGTCTCCGACTTTATTTTCTCAAGATCAGGCTTTTCTACTGTAATTTTCCTTTTGCTGGCAGCTTGGGCGGAAGGCACGGCTGATTGCGCGTGCAACTCCGGCATAATTAGAGCGGCTGCCGAAAGGAAAAAGACAGAAAGGTATACGATTTTTCCGAGTTTAATTTTCATTGTTACAACAACTACTGTAGTGCATCTTTGGGAAGTCGTTTTTCTTGATAAGAAAATTTGAGCAACTTCTTTAAATTAAACGATACTGAAGTAAAAAATATTGAACTTCTCCGCTCCGGGTGCTGACAAAAAATGTTAATTCACTGACGCGTTGGAAGATTTATGCTCATTCAATTCTTCTGCCGTCGCAGTGTCTTTTTTCATCTCGGGATACGCACATCTTGAATGATAGATGGTGGAAAGTCGGGATTTGAAAGATCTTTTAACTTTTTCAACATCCCTCATAGAAATTGGAGCTTCCTTGAATAGACCTTCTCTTATCTGACCGTCGATTATTTTATCAACGAGTGCATCAATCGATTCAGGGGTATATTCTTTCAGACTACGTGAAGCCGCTTCAACGGCATCTGCCATCATAAGAATAGCGGTTTCTTTAGACTGCGGATTTGGACCGGGATATTGGAATTTTTGTTTATCAATAACTTTGTCCGGATTCTCGTTTACCGCAGTATTGTAAAAATACTTGGCTATGCCTTTTCCGTGGTGTTCGGATATAAAATCCTTGATTACGGCAGGAAGTTTTTCTTTTGAGGCTATTGCAAGTCCATCAGTGACATGCGATATAATTTTCTGGGCACTTGTCTCAGGATCCAACCCTGCATGTGGATTGATGCCATGTTGATTCTCAGTAAAAAATATTGGACTGTTCATTTTACCTATATCATGGTATAAGGCGCCGGTTCTGACCATAGTTGAGTTGGCGCCTATAGCACGTGCGGCCTCAGATGCAAGGGTTGAAACCTGTATTGAATGTTGGAAAGTGCCCGGTGCTGCTTCTGCCAGTTCTTGCAGCAATTTGCTGTTGATGTCGCTGAGTTCGACAAGGGTAACAGTAGAGGTGAATCCGAAAAGTTTTTCAATTACTAAAATCAGGATATAAGCAAACGACAATATCACTGAGTTTATGCCAAATGACCCAATTGCCCTGAGCGAGAATTGGGATAGGTTGCCTTCGGAAATAAGGCATATAGTGAAATATGCTATCACATAGGCAATAAAAGAAAATCCGGCGGTGCGAAGAAGTTGAGAGCGTCGGCTAAGCTGGCGGATGCTGAATGTGGCAACCAGACCAACTACGAATTCCATGAAAATAAACTGGAACTGATAAGTGGCAACCAGTGCACTGATCAACACGGTTGTGACGAGTGAGAATATGGCTGTCCTTGAATCAAAAAACACAAGTATAATTACCGGCACGGCAGCAAACGGCACCATGAATAATCCGAGAGCGAAATATTCACTCATAATCACTGCAAAGACTATGAAGAGAGTCGTAAAGGTCATCAGGAATGTCATTTTCCTGATATTAGCGAAGAAACGGTACCTGTACAGACTAAGGAACATATACAAAATGCTGATAATAATGATAATGTATATACCTTCGCCTATAATAAAATATGTATGGCTCGTCTCCGACTGGCGTGACGCCATCATCTCCTGATAAGTGTTGAGGTTGGTGAAGATCTGAGGGCTTATAATTTCGCCTCTGTCTACTATCCTTTGGCCTTTCTTAATGACTCCCATCGCTCCGGTCACATTTAGATATTCCTGGCTACGGTATTTATAATCGGTTGCCGAATCCACGACGATATTCGGATTAAGGCAAACGTTGAGAGCTTTCACTATCTCCGGAGATAACGGTTTCTCACCGTGCGTGGTTAAATTGTAGATGGAGTCAATTTTCCCGAATGCTTTAGCCGGCGAGAGCATTTTGGAGGCATCAAGACGCACCACTGTTCGTGCATTCTCATTGTCTGCTTCTACAAGCCTCAGATATTTGTCGCCTTTCAAGACTACACTTTCATATATCTTAGAGTCTATGATGCCGTTGTTGTAGACATCTTTCATGAGTTGAAGAAGAAGAGACTCCTGATTGATGGAAGTATTACCGGAGAGCAGCTGTTCAAATTTTTTAATATTTTCATTACGCAGTTCGTTGTCACGTACTACAAACGGCACAAAAACTCTGTCAATACTGTCGCGCATGGATCTTGCCGAGAGGGAGTCTCTTAAAATAGGCATATCAAAATCTGCAGTCAACAGAGGATATTTCCAAGGTTGGTTCAGTTCATATGAGAAACTCTTATGGTCGGCTCTGGGGAGAACCAGCAGAATCACCGCCACAGAAATTATGGCAAGTCCGAAGCGGATAAGATTTAGTCGTGAAAACAGCTTTTCAAACATAGTTATGTGTATTTGGGAGAGTTAAGACGTGCGACGTGCAAATTTAATACCTTTTATCTCTTTCAATGCATTGCATATTGCTTCGACGGTTTCAACGGAATCAATCTGGACTGTCATATCGCAGTGAAACACTTCCTGCCGGGCTGCGATATTAAGACTCCGGATATTTATATTCATCTTGGTGGAAACTGTGGCTGTAAGCTCTTCAAGTATTCCATGCCTGTCTATACCGTCGATGCTGATGGTGGCGAGGAAACGTTTTGCCATGCCTCCCCAGCTGGTGGCTACAAGCCTTGAGCCATAGGCACTTTTAAGTCTCATGCCCACCGGACAATCAACTTTGTGAAGCACTACATTCTCATCATCATCCACAAATCCGAAAACATCATCTCCGGGAATGGGCGAACAGCATGTGTCAATGATGTAGTTGGGTGTGGAGTCATCGGGTCTGAGCACATACACCATCTTTCTGTTGACGGGTTCTTTCTTACGTTCGCCGTTATTTCTTTTGGATGAAAATGGGTTCCACAATAACTTTTTCATCAATGACTTCCTGCTTGTGGAAAGTTCCTTAAGCTCTTTGGGGGTGAGATTTATCTCATCATTGGCAAGCATGAGATAGAGCTCATCCTTATTTTGAAGATGATGACTGGCGAGTATCTTGGTGATAAGTTGATTTGAAGGTTCCAGACCCTCTCTACCCAGACATTCCGATAAAATACTCTTGCCTCGGTCAATGAGATTTTTACGATCTTTTCGAAGTATTGCCCTAAGTCGATTTTTTGCTTTTGCCGATTTGCAAAACTCCATCCATTCCGGCTGTGGGAATTGCGATCCGGAAGTAATGATTTCAACCTGATCCCCACTGTCGAGACGGTGAGAGAGAGGAACGAGCCTGTGGAGAATCTTGCCTGCGATACAGTGTGTGCCAACTTCAGAGTGAATGGCAAACGCCATGTCGAGTACTGTCGATCCTGAAGGAAGGGTGATAAGATCACCTTTCGGTGTAAAGACATATATTTCAGAAGAAAACAGGTTCAGTTTGATAGTATCGAGGAAATCGATTGCATTAGGCTCCGGATTGGCAAGAATATCCTTGATGGTATTCATCCATGCGTCGAGTTCACTTTCATCTTCGTGTACACCCGTTTTATATTTCCAGTGTGCGGCATATCCGAGTTCCGCAATCTCATCCATTTTCCGGGAACGGATCTGCACTTCTATCCATTTTCCTTCGGGACCCATTGCAGTGAGATGCAGAGCTCTGTAACCGTTTGCTTTCGGAATGCTCAGCCAGTCGCGCAGCCGGTCCGGATGCACTCGGTGTCCTTCGGTAAAGAAGGTATATATTTGCCAGCATCTTATTTTCTCCTGCGATTCATCATCGTTGTCGAAGATTACGCGCACTGCATAGACATCATAGATCTCTTCAAAAGGGATCTTCTTTGTCTGCATTTTATTGAAGATGGAATAAGCACTCTTCACCCTCGCTTTGATTTCATATTTAAACCCGGCGTCATCAAGAAGTTTTCTGACCGGCTTGACAAATTCTTCCACTATGCGTTCGCGGTGTTCAGCTGTTTCGCTGAGCTTGTCCATTATAGCGGCATATTGAGCGGGATGTTCATATTTGAATGCGAGGTCTTCGAGTTCTTGCTTGATTTTGAAAAGTCCGAGTCTGTGTGCAAGTGGAGCGTAGACATAAAGCGTTTCTCCGGCAATTTTATATTGCTTCTCAGGTCTCATAGAGCCGAGAGTCCTCATATTGTGCAGACGGTCAGCCATCTTAATCAGCACAACCCTTATGTCGGTAGACATGGAGAGGAGGAGTTTCCTGAAATTTTCCGCCTGCAAAGACGCCCTGTCACCAAAAATACCACCTGATATTTTAGTCATCCCTTCGACAATATCAGCGATTTTAGGACCAAACGATGCAGCTATGTCATCGCGTGTGAATTCTGTATCTTCCACCACATCATGCAGGAAAGCAGCGCATATCGACGTGGATCCGAGTCCAAGTTCAGAGATTACAATTTTAGCCACGGCTATCGGGTGGAGAATATAGGGCTCTCCACTTCTGCGTCTCACCCCTTTGTGGGCTTCTTTTGCAAACCGGAAAGCACGCTCTATTATTTCCACTTTTTTACGGTGGTTGCTTGCCAGATAGGCGCGGAGCACATCCTGATATGCCTCCTCAACCATCCGGTCTTCTTCCTGTGGGTCCTGAGGGAGATATGATGTCATAAATGTAATTCGAAGTTTTCAAAATGTATCCATAAAGAGGGGATACCGGCATCACAAAATTAATGAAAAATAAGGATAAAAACAAAAAAACCGCTCACCTCACGGTGAACGGTTTTTCCCTGCCTTTGATTCCGCCGGAAAGGATGTCGGTCAGGAGAGAAGGACACCCTTGTCCGATGGCTTCCGTATCATCGGCAGATGATAGAAATTACTATGTATATAACCCAAAATTTAGACAATTATGTTTTTCTTATCAGGCATAGATCAAAGGCCCTAAAACATATCTAAGTCATGAAAAAAAGTTTTCTGTTATTTCCGATTTCATATCATCATTTCCAAATTGATTGATCGATAATGAATCGGTGATGGTTGTATCGGCGCATCCCATAGCACCTGACTGGTCAGAAAAGAAGTTGCAAAACATTTTAAACTCAATTATTAAAAGCGTAATTAAACTATCTATTTAATATTGCCCAAATGTTCGCAATAATACTTGTTGCTTGACTATAAGGATCCGCAACGAAAGTTGAACGGATTAACGGGGAAAACTGATTGTTTTCTGATTCGATAAAGAAACGAAGCTATTGTATTAAATATTAGTGTATAAAAGTTAAAGAATACTATTTTACGGCATTCAAAAGGATAAAATTATTGCACAGACTGTATAACCCGATATAAATCAGGTCTATACAGTCTGTGCAATATGTTGAAAACGCTAATTTTCAGCGTTTATGTCAAAGCAAGTGAGGGAAATTAGCCATGGTGATGGCAGCACACGCAGCCTCGGCGCCTTTGTTTCCAAGACAACCGCCGGCGCGATCAAGAGCCTGCTGTTGATTATCAACAGTCAGCACACCGAAAATCACCGGAGCCTTGCCTTTGGCATTCAGTAGCGCAGTGCCTTGTGATGCAATGCTACACACGTAGTCAAAATGCGGAGTGTCACCACGTATTACACACCCAATTACAATTACTGCTTCAACAGGTTTTCCGGGCATTATATCTCCATCTTCCGAGATGGTGGGACGATCTCCTTTATTCAATGCTACGGCTGCACCATTCACCAGTTCCACAGTGCCGGGAACTGCAAGTGATACAATGTTTTCTTTTTTAACACCGGCTTTTTTCAGCACTTCGATTGCACCGTCACGCAAAGCATAGGTGATGAGAGGATTCCAGTCGGCAGTAATAATATAAAATTTACCTTTCACTTCCGGAAGAAGCTTCGGAATCTGGAGTGTAGCTCCATTTGTATTAAGAATGGTAGACATGTTTGAACTTGAGATTATTCGGGGATATTTTCTTCAGTTTCAGAGATAATTTCCTCTTTTATTTCTACTTCGTTCTCTTTAGCTTGTTTATCTCCCTTTTTGAATTTTGCCTTTGCAGAGGCTGTAATCTGATGGATGAATGTTTTCCATTTAGATTCATTCTCGTTGCCGGAATCAATCAATGCTATTAGTGCGAGGATATCTTTTTCAAGTTCAATGGTGCCCAGAGACACTGCATGTGGCAGGATGGCATTCAACAGTCTGTGAGCCCTTGGACGCATCTGTTTAATCCTCATCATTATTTCAGTCATCTCTATGGTCATCTTTATCTCTTTGCGAGTAACCCTCCCGGTTCTTTTCTTAGATAATTTAATGGCCTCAGCATAAAATTTGAGAGCAGCCTTCAGGTCTCCGGTAGAAGCCAAAAGCTTTGCGACATTACTAAGAGAGTCCACGAGTTTATCTGTGGCAGCCACAACTCCTGAATTCACTTTATCGTATAAAACTCCGGCATTCATCTGTTGTTTTACAAGCAGGTCAAGGGCTTTCTTACGGGAGCGTAAGATGCGTGTTGAGAGTTCCATGGCAAGGATATGGAATTTCCCAAATCTCTCTTCATCAAGCTTAACGAGATTGTCAAGAATTTTAAAGAGGGTTTCGAGCTCTTTCTCACTCTGCTTGTAATCCTTAAGTTCGTAATGGATTTCTGCGAGATCGAAAATAGTTGCCACGAGCAGCGCACGGAATTCAATATCATTGTAATCCGGGAATTCTCGCATTTCACGAAGTGCTTCCACTGCCTGTTGCATGGCATCCATAGCCCTCTCTTCCGCCATAAGTTTACCGGTTTCTTCACGAAGCCCGCGCACTTTGTGTAGAATCTGTGCCTCGGTGGAATCAATCTTGAATTTATCAAGTTTTAAAGGAATGTCAATTTGTGTCATTATAGGGAAATATTAAATTTTCTTGTTTGCTGAAGCTTCTTTAGATTTGTGACCCAGATATCCTCCGTGGTGCCTTTTTGCGTATTCTTCAACCGTAAAACCGATGGCTTCCATGGTCGCAACCACAAGCAGGTCGCCCATTACCGTCATCATTGTGGTGGAAGTGGTCGGCGTCATGCCGAGCGGACATACTTCGGGAGAAGACCCTGTGAATAGGGCAACATCCGCTTCAGATGCCAGAGGACTTTGCGGATCACCGGTAATCACTATGAAAGGGATGTCACTGAATAAAGCTTTTGCGAGGTCGACAAGCTCAAGGATTTCGCGTGTCTTTCCCGAATTGCTCAAAAGCAGCAACACATCATTTTTTTGTAGTATTCCGAGGTCGCCATGTTGAGCTTCGGAAGGATGTAAGAATACGGCGGGTGTGCCGGTGGAGCAGAAGGTGGTTGCAATATTCATGGCAATCTGTCCTGCTTTACCCATACCGGATGTCACGAGTTTTCCGCCGTTGCGATTCACTTTCCTGACGATAAGGTCTACCGCATCGGCATAACTGTCGGTAAGCGGGATAGACGCAACCGCTTTTGATTCCGCTTCCAGAATTTCCTGAAGCCGTCCGGTGAGTGAATTACTGTTGTTTTCTTCCATGATTATATCAGGATTGGTTTTTCTTTTTCAATAAATCTCGTTTTTCGAAATCGCAAAGTAGCCGTTTCCATTCTTCAGGCATCGGTGCCGCCTTTTGAGTTTGGGGATCGAAACTAACCATTATAGTCTCACATATGGATTTCGGTTCGAGAGAATCTGTTTCCCGAATCATCTGCAGCAGTTTGAAACTTTTTTCAGAGATGGAAATACAAGTTGTTAACACTTCGATCTTTTCGCCGAAAAATATAGGTGCGATATATGCACAGTTGACATTAGCCACAACGATATCTACCTCTTTCCAATTCATTTGCCTGCCTCTCACTGTCGTAAAGTAATCAGCTTTAGCAGTGTCATAGAGAGTGAAATAGACAGTATTATTCATATGTCCGAGAACATCCACGTCGTTGAAGCGGATCTGCATCGGCGCCGAGTGGCGGAAGATATCGGGATTCGGAATTAAATCTGGATTCATGATATGAAACGTATTTCTGTAATTGTCTCCCTGCCGATCATGTTGTTTATGGAGTGTATTATGGCAGAACGGTTCATAAGCAATTCATGTCGGAGGGATGCATTGGGCACTCCTACAGTCATTATGCCTCCCTTAACTCCGGGACGGCGGCAGTTGCGGGCATTTTCCGGTCCTATCACCACCTGCCAAAGTTCCACTGCCTTACTTTCGTCAAGTCGGTCTTGCATACAGTTTTCTTGAAAAGCAAGACGTAGGATGTCTCCAATACTTTGTGAATCTTTCCTTTCCATTGTCCTTAAGCATTGATCGGAGTAAAAACTCCGTTTTCAACATTTATCATTGAACATGGTCCCTCCACCCCTGCAAGAATATCATCAAGGTGCTTACGGTTTGTGTCAGTAATAAATATCTGTCCGAAAGTAGGATTGCCTGTGACCTCACGCATTATATTCTCTACGCGTCCGGCATCCAGGTTGTCGAATATATCATCAAGCAATAGTAGCGGCGTAGTGCCACGGGCTTCCTTAAGATAATCGAATATTGC
>CAZXHO010000024.1:0-14883 GCA_964640365.1 uncultured Sangeribacter sp.
ACTTTTTAAAATTCTGATTGCCTTTTAAAGCTCATACTATAGTTATTATTATTTCCGGTATTCTCCTATGCCTATCTGCATGCAAATCCCGGCAGTCTGTTTCGGAGGCTGTTCTTTGGTTGCCGAACGAAAAAGTATACCATTCCTCAGAAATAGATAATTCCGGTTTGAATTCCTCTCCTACAATTGACATAGCAGTTTCGGAACTAAAAAATTATTGGAATGGAAAGCCGATTAAACTGGCAATCTCTTCTGAAGGAGATAATGGAAAAAAGAATAGCTTTACTGCTGATGTTTCGGATTCTATGATAACCTTATCCGGAAACAGTGAAATAGGCTTGCTATATGGTGTTTATTGGTTGCTTCGCAATGGAGATGGAGTGGCAAGTGGTAGGTATGAGGAAGAACCGGCTTATGATATTAGGATATTGAATCATTGGGATAATCCGGACGGCACAATTGAAAGAGGATATGCCGGCAAATCAATATGGAACTGGGAGACATCTCCGAAAGATGATGAAAAGGTTAAATCTAAATATATTGAATATGCACGTGCAAATGCTTCAGTTGGAATTAATGGGACTGTTCTCAATAATGTCAATGCTTCTCCAAAAATATTATCAGAAAAGTATCTTAAAAGGGTAGCTGAAATTGCGGATATCATTCGCCCTTATGGAATGAAAGTATATCTATCTGTAAATTTTGCTTCTCCCATGGCTCTTGATTCGCTTCCTACAGCTGATCCTCTCGATATAGATGTGGTGAATTGGTGGACTAATAAGGCAAGAAATATTTATGAGATTATACCTGATTTTGGCGGATTCCTAGTCAAAGCCAATTCGGAAGGCCAACCCGGTCCGATGGATTTCGGAAGGACTCATGCAGAAGGTGCCAATATGCTTGCAAAAGCTCTTAAGCCTTTTGGAGGAATTGTGATGTGGCGTTCCTTTGTATATTCACCTTCTGATGATGACAGAGCGAAACAGGCCTATTTGGAATTTCAACCTCTCGACGGTGCTTTTGAAGATAACGTTATAATTCAAATAAAGAACGGACCTATAGATTTTCAACCGAGGGAACCTTTCTCACCGTTATTTGGTGCAATGCCCTCAACAGATGAGATGGTAGAATTTCAGATTACTCAAGAATATCTCGGTCACTCCAATCATCTTGCTTTTCTTGCGCCCATGTGGAAAGAATTCTTTAGAGCGGTGCCTCCTAAAACCGTGAAAGGAGTTGCCGGAGTTGCCAATATCGGAGATGGCAAATTCTGGACAACTCATCCTATGGCTCAGGCTAATTGGTTTGCTTTTGGAAGGTTAGCTTGGAATCCTGAGTTAACTTCCGAGACTATTGCGAGGGAATGGGTAAGCAACAGCTTGTTTGAGGGTAAAGATGTGCCAAAAGATATAGAAGAAAATGTTGTGGGAATGATGCTTGACAGTAGGGAAACTGTTGTGAATTATATGATGCCACTTGGCCTACATCATATCTTCGCTTTCGGTCACCATTACGGTCCCGAGCCTTGGTGTGATGTGCCCGGTGCCCGGGAAGATTGGCTTCCGAGATATTATCATAAAGCTGATTCAGTAGGAATTGGTTTTGAACGTATTTCTCGTGGCAGTGATGCTGTGAGTCAATATCCGGATCCATATAGAAGCGAGTACGAGAGTTTGGATTCATGTCCGGAAAATTTGTTGCTATGGTTTCATCACGTGCCATGGAAACATGTAATGAAGTCAGGAAATACACTGTGGGAGGAATTGTGCTACTCTTATCAGAAGGGAGTTGATAAAGTGTCTGATTATGTTGCGATTTGGCAAACTGTTCAACCTTATGTTTCCGATGAGATCTATGAATCTGTATCGGAAAGATTAAAAATTCAGGAAAAGGATGCCCGTTGGTGGAGAGATGCGTGTCTGTTGTATTTCGGAAGTTATTCCGGTATGCCATTGCCGGAAGGAGTGGGGAGGCCCGAAAGGTCTCTTGAAGACTTCAAAAAAGTAAAACTTCCTATTGATAACTACACATGTCCATCTGGTGAACTTCTTGATTCTGTGAGATAACTGTCAATAAAATGATAAAGGCATTGTATGGAAATGAAAAAAATATGGTTCTTATTATTCAACATTATCTTTGTTGGAATATGTTATGCACAGAATCCTGAATTCAGACATGTTTTTGATATTCATGCCAAGTGTAGTGTAGCAAAAGAGATCGGAAATGTGCCACATGGGAAACGTGTGATCATACCTATAATCGGGGGGGAAGTGAGAGGGTCGATAAATGGCAGAATTCTTTCAGGAGGTGCTGACTATCAAATGATAGATACCTTGCGTGGAAGGACTGAATTGAAGGCTGTCTATTCTTTCATTACTAATGATTCCACATATGTGAATGTGACAAATGAAGGAATAATTTCAGCAGACTCAGATAATTATTACTTCCTCACATCCCCAAAATTTGAATGTGATCTGGATTCTCCCTATGCATGGTTGAACAATCGAATCTTTGTATGCCGTCCTGTTGAGTTTAAGGAGAATGAGATAGTCTTAAGAGTCTGGGAAGTTAAATAAAAAAGGAAGTCCTCAAAACATAATAAATGTTTCATAGGACTTCCAAAAAGTTTATTACTTTCGATATTAATTAGGTGTAAATAAATTTCTCAGTTTGATGCTTTATTTAACTTTTTCGCGTCTGATGCCTCTTTCATCTTCTTATCAGTCACCATAATATAGCCGGCTGAGAAAAGGCCGAGAGCTATGAGCATGGCTGCTTGGCAACCCCACATCACCATACTGAACGCTGTCCCTTCTGTATTTGAGATGCCAAAAAGAGAAAGGGCGAACATAACAGCAAGGTTCCAAGGACCAAGACCTCCGTTAGAAGGAATCGCCATTGACATTGAACCAAACACAAAAACTACAAGCCCCGGAATGAAACCGGCTGCCATATGGGGCTCGTGAATCAAAGCGCGAGTGAATGGAAAAGCCATAAACACAGAGTAGGTTTCAAAGAAATAGCAGGTCCATATTCCAATAGTAAGGATAATGTACAGCCACCATTTTTTCATAGTGAAAATCACTTTGAAGCCATCCCATATTCTTGAAAGATTGGTATTAAGTTCTGACACCCATTTGATTGTTTTGTAAAAATGGCAGATTGCCCATATTCCTCCTACGGCAACTCCGAAACCGATCCACACAAATGGATCATCCGTAATATCCTTTACATCCTTACCTATGGCATATTTTGTCAGGAAATCCATGATAAATGGATGTGCCACTATCAAGGACACAGCAAGAAGAATCAGAATCACAACAAGGTCTGAGCTTCTGTCACCAACATCAGTTCCGATTACGGTTGACAATGGAGCTTTTTCCCTGCGGCTTACAAAGACACAACGCCAAGCCTCTCCCAATTGCGGGAAAACAAGATTGAGAGCATACGCTCCCCAAATAGTCACCCATTCGCAGACTACAGTCATACGCTTTACCCCTGCGGCTCTCAATTGCATTCCCCACCTTACTCCTCGGATCATATGGGAGAACATGGTGAGAAGCATCATTACGGCAACCCAGAAGAAATCACATCCCTCTTTGACGGTTTTGACAACATCTTTAAAATTGACTTTATGAAAAAGCCAAATAACAAGACCAATTGAGATTCCAATTGGAATAATATACCTCAGACCGGTTCCTATATATTTTTTCAATGAGTGGTCTTTATTCGTAATTCCGGTTTCGGATAGGGCAGTTGCCGAATCAGTAGTCGGTGTTATATTTTGGTTTTTGGAATTATTTGAATTCATAAGATGTAAAGCAGTTTATAATGGGAGATAATTCTTGAAAGAGCCAAAAAAGAAGATAGAATTAAATAAAATCTTCTTGCTATTTCTCTTCTATAAACTATAACAATTGTCAATTAAAATGGGTTTTAACATTCTTAAGAGCATTAAAAAGCAAAATGCATTTACAGGAGGTTTTTTTAAAGAGTTCCGTATGTCCAAAAGTGTGTGTAAATTTGTAACCAAAGGGTTGTAATAATGGAATAAATTTCTTAAATTCGCGGATAAATGCAGGGGTATATATTCAATTTGAAGCGGTTGCAAGACAGCGAACCGGATGAATAATGCCATAGCATGCCATTAAATTAGAACTAACAAAGCATAAGAAATGAGATTTCCTGTATTAACCCCTCAGGAGGCCGCCGATTTATTTCATAACGGCGACAATGTAGGCTTTTCCGGATTTACTGCTCCGGGCGCCCCAAAAGTAATTCCCGGTGCTATAGCAGAAAAGGCAGAACGTCTTCATGCAGAAGGGAAACCTTTTAAAATCAATATCTTCTCAGGAGCTTCAACAAGCGATCGTTGCGATGGTGTTTTAGCACGTGCAAATGCTATCGGTATCCGTACTCCATATCAGAATCTGCCGGATCTTCGCAAGCGTATTAATGCTCACGACTGTCACTATTTTGACCTACATCTTTCTGAACTCGCTCAAAAATTCCGTTACGGAACATTCGGCGATCTTGATATAGCAATTATAGAAGCAAGTGAAGTTCATGATGACGGAACTATAGTTGTCGGAATGGGTGTAGGCAATGTCCCCACTTATGCTAAATATGCTAAAAAAATAGTTATTGAGCTTAATGAGAAGCTACATCATGCTCTCTATGGCCTTCACGATATCTACATGCCACTCGATCCCCCTAACCGTGATGTAATTCCTATTTTCCATCCTAATGACAGAATAGGTTCTCCGGTTCTTAAAGTAGATCCGAATAAGATCGTTGGCGTTGTGATGAGTGATTCTTTTGATGGTGTAAAAGCATTTACAACTCCTGATGAGGTAACTAACAAGATTGGTGCCAATGTTTGCGAATTCTTGATAGGGGAGATGAAGGCAGGTAGAATCCCGGCTTCTTTCCTTCCTATTCAGAGTGGTGTGGGTAACGTTGCCAATGCAGTGCTTTACGGACTCGCAGATGCTGAAGAGATTCCTCCGTTTGCAATGTATACTGAGGTTATCCAAGACGCAGTTATTGATCTTATGAAGAAGGGTCGTTGCAAATTTGGAAGTACAAGTTCTCTGACAGTATCTAATGAGGTTGAGCAGGAAGTGATTGACAATATTGATTTCTTCAAGGAGAAAGTTGTTATCAGACCGGTTGAGATTTCAAATAATCCTGAGGTTATTCGCCGTCTCGGAATCATCGCTATGAATACCGCACTTGAGGCTGACATCTTTGGTAATGTTAACTCTACACACGTTACAGGTACGCGAATGATGAACGGTATCGGTGGTTCCGGAGACTTTGCACGTAATGCATATCTTTCAATCTTCTCTTGTCCATCAATCACCAAAGAGGGTAAGATCTCTAATATCGTTCCTATGGTTTCCCATATGGATCATTCTGAGCATTCGGTTGACGTCATCGTTACAGATCAGGGTGTAGCAGATCTTCGTGGTAAAGATCCTATCCAGAGAGCTGAGACAATCATTAAGAATTGTGCACATCCAATGTATCGCGAACTTCTCACAGACTATCTCAAGATGGGAGGTCCAAAGGGTGGTCAGACACCTCACACTCTCAAGGCAGCTTTATCTTTCCACACTGAATTCCTTGAAAGCGGTGATATGAGAAACGTGGATTATTCGAAATATTAATTACGAATTACAGTAACAAAAAAGGAGACTCGAAAGAATCTCCTTTTTTTGTTCTATGCTTCACTTTTAAAGAATTAATACTTTAATCTTCTTTTTTCTTATTATGCCCGCAGCCTTTACATGGGTGGAAGCGACTGCTTCCATCAAAACAATGGGTGCAGAGTTTATTCTTGGGTAATCCGATTGAATCCACAAGAGTTTCGATTGGATTAAATTTCAGAGATGTAAGATTGAAACGTTCACGAATTTTCTCTACAAGAATATTGTATTCCGGAGAATTTGTAGTGGCGTATTTATCAAGATTCTTATTAGGATCGCCCTCCAGATCTCCTATTATTCTACGTGTGAGGAGTTCCATATCACTTTTGGAAGAAGTGAATCCGATAAACGGACAACTGTAAATTAGTGGAGGACAGGCAATGCGGATGTGAACTTCTTTTGCGCCAAGGTCGTAGAGATCCTGCACATTATCAGTTAGCTGAGTGCCACGTACTATTGAGTCATCGCAAAGAAGAGCCCTCTGCCCGTCGAGCATGTCCTTATTGGGAACAAGTTTCATTTTTGCCACAAGGTTTCTTCTCGATTGATCTGAAGGAGTAAAACTTCTTGGCCATGTGGGCGTATATTTTGATATGCATCTGCGATAGGGAACACCTTTCCCGGCAGCATAACCCAAAGCCATTCCTACACCGGAATCAGGAATACCGGCTGCACAATCCACTTCATTCTCATCGGTTTTTCCCATTTCATAGCCCGATTTGAAGCGCATGTCTTCTACGTTGGTGCCTTCATATGTGGAAGTGGGAAAACCATAGTACACCCAAAGGAAAGAACATATCTGCATCTCTTCTCCCGGAGGGGTCAGCACTTTAACTTCATCTGCAGTAATCTCTACTACCTCTCCAGGTCCAAGGTCACGATAATGTTCATAACCGAGATTAGGGAAAGCCGTAGATTCTGAAGAAGCTGCAAATCCGGTTCCATCAAGTTTCTTTCCTATTATAACCGGTGTCCTTCCAAGTTGGTCGCGCGCAGCAATAACAGAGGTTTCAGTTAGTATCAATAGAGAGCAAGACCCCTCAATACTTTCAAACATCCCTGCAATTCCTTCGGCAAAGTTTTTACCTCTATTAATAAGAAGCGCCACCAATTCAGTCTGATTTGTTCTTCCTGAGCTAAGTTCTCCGAAATGAGCTCCTTCATTCAGAAGCTGCTTTTCCAGCTGCTCGAGGTTGTTGATTTTTGCGACTGTAACGATGGCGAATTTACCAAGATGGGAATTAAATACGATCGGTTGTGGGTCGTTATCGCTGATAACACCTATGCCGATGTCACCCTTGAACTTTTCAAGTTCATCTTCAAATTTTGTACGGAAATAAGTGTTTTCAATGCTGTGGATACTGCGGCAGAAACGGTGATCAGCTGCATCGTAAGTTGCCATACCCGCTCTGCGAGTTCCAAGATGTGAGTTGTAGTCAACTCCATAAAACAGTTCATTTCGGCAGGCATACTTGGATGCTGCTCCGAAAAAACCTCCCATAGAAACTATATTTTAAAATGATGGTGCAAAATTACAAAAAAACTCTGAATAAGTCATGAAAAATTTGAATTCCTAAACTAAAATAATATCTACAGAAATTTGTATTATAGGATGTAAAAAAAGTGGATGTGCCGTTATCAGCACTGACGGCACATCCACTCAAATTCTTATCATTACTTCAGAAGGTAAAGACGCTTATGTTTAACTTTAATTCTTAACTTCCTATATTTGGTCATATGGTCTTGTTCTTGTCCCACGCCATGAATATAGTCTTTGTGATGGCTAAACAAGATTATATTGTCTTGGTAATTTCCCACACAAAAGCTCTCAATCCAAGTCTGGGCTTTGACTCGTCAAGTTCTTTAAGTCGTTTCAGAACACCATCGGCACGTTGATCTTCAACTATTGTCAATATTGCTCCTCCAAGCGACGGCCATGCATGACTGCCGTAGTGCGGTTCTCCTTTTACCGATCCCCTTCCACGTGTCTCACCGAAAGAGGTGAAACCTCTACAAGAATTTTTCTCAAGGAGGTCAAGAATGGCTTCCTCATGAGCCTGGTCGTATGCTATGAATATGGCTTGCATAATATATTAAAGTAGTCAAATTAATTATTTTACTGAAGCATGTGCCTTTTTAAGTTTACGTCTGACATTCTTCACACCGTTACCGGCAAAGACGCAATATAACACCGGAACAAATAATAATGTAAGAATAGTTGAGAAAGTCAGACCACCGATTACGGCAGTACCCATAGGACGCCACATCTCGGCACCTTGTCCGCTACCGACTGCCATTGGAACCATGCCGAGAATTGTGGTAAGGGTGGTCATTACCACAGGACGAAGCCTTGATTTACCTCCGAGAATTACGGCGTTACGGATGCTCATTCCTCTTTCGCGGTTCAATGATATATAGTCAATCAGCACGATACCGTTTTTCACCACAATACCGATAAGCATGATTGCACCAATCATACTCATGACGTTGAGCGTATGGCCGGTCATCCATAAGATAAGGAATACACCTGAGAAAGCGAAGAGCAGAGAGGTCATAATGATTCCCGGATAGGTAAGGCTCTCAAACTGTGCCGCCATCACAACGTATACAAGGATTATGATGAGGATACCGAGAAGCAATAGGTCGCTAAATGAATCCTGCTGATCTTCATAAGATCCAGACAGCCCGATATTGATACCTGCAGGTATATCCAATTCATCGATCTTCAACTCAGCTTCGGTTACAACTTCGCTCATAGGAACTCCGTCTACTACGGCAGAAACTGTGATGATACGTTCACGGTCCTTTCTTTCTATGGTAGGAGGCGTAAATCTTTCCACTACCTTACCAAGTTCTTTAATCTTCACACCGGCTCCGGTAGGAGTATAGACAACGATATTCTCTATATCTTCAAGAGATGTGCGGTGCTCCTTATCATACATAACCTTGATATCATATTCTTCACCGTCTTCCCTGAAGCGAGAAGCAATCGAACCATTGATACGGTTTCTAAGATATCCGGCAGCTGTTTGAAGATTCAAACCATATAGTCCTAATTTCTCACGGTCGAAATCTACCTGATATTCCGGTTGATAATCAGATCGAGAAATGGTTACGTCGGCAGTACCGGGAATACCCTGAAGAATTTCTTTCAGTTTCTGGGCAATTGAATCGGTTTCATTGAAATCATAGCCATAAATTTCGAAATCGACGGTAGATTGACCACCCATTCCGCTGCCACGACCACCACCTACATTAACCTGGGCTTTTTTAAATTCGGGGAATCCGGACTCGATATCCTTACGCATGAGGTCGGCAATCTCCTTAATGCCTCTCTTGCGATCACCGGGATCGGATAGACGGATATTCATTGAAACGATGTGTGAACCATTATCGGATAATGATGCAAATGTATTGTCAGAGCTTGCAGGACCTACAGAATAACTTGACACAAGGATTTCAGGATATTTTTCCCTCCACATTGAATCGAGCCTGTTCACCGCTTCTTTGGTAATTTCCACCCTCGTTCCGATTGGGGTTTCAAGCGACACTCCAAGTCTACCGTTATCGGACATAGGGAAAAACTCTGTACCTACGTTTTTCATAAGGAAAATGGAGCCTACGAATATTCCGAGACAGATTAGGATAGTGAGTGCCTTATGCGATACAACTAATTTCAATAGATTGGCATAGCCGTCGTCGAATTTATCAAGGCCACGTTCAATGGGAGTAAAGAAAATCTTATATAACTTAGAATGATGATTATTGAGTCTCAGCCACTGTGAACAAAGCATAGGTGTGAGTGACAAGGCACAAGTTGTAGAGATTATCATCATGATGGTCACCATCCAGCCTAGCTGACGGAACAATACGCCGGTCATACCGGTTACAAGGGTCAACGGGAAGAATACCGCAATAAGGGTTAGGGTAGAGGCAATAACCGAAACTGCCACCTCATTCGTGCCGTGTACTGCTGCCTGTTTGGGATCCGATCCCCTTTCAATATGTGTCGTTACATTTTCCAATACCACTATGGCATCGTCGACAACCATACCGATAGATATGGACAGCGCAGACAAAGAAACAATGTTCAATGTATTGCCCGTAGCGAATAGATATATGAACGAGGCAATAAGAGAGACAGGAATAGTAATGATAATGATTAGTGTGGCTCTCCATCTTCCGAGGAAAATGAATACCACTATCATTACGAATAAAAGTGCATAAAGTACGGTTTCTTCAAGAGAAGCAATGGTGTTGCGGATATTGTCAGAGGTATCTACAATTACTCCTATTTTAACATCGGAAGGTAGATTTTTCTGAAGTTTAGGCAACATTTTCATAACCTTCTCAGAGATGGCTACAGAATTGGCACCTGATTGCTTCTGAATAATAATCATGGCGCCCTCTTTCCCACCGATATAAGTCTGTTGTGTACGTTCTTCGAGTGAGTCATCTACTCTTGCAACATCCTTAAGATATACAATTTTACCCTGATAGGTACCAACAGGGATATTCTCCATTTGGGAGGCTTCGTCAAATTCTCCTTGCACCCTGAGTGCATAGGTATTCGAGCCAATATCGAATGTACCACCCGGTATATTTCGATTTTCTGCACCTATAGTGGCTGCAATACTTTCTACAGAAAGGTGATAAGCTTCAAGACGATTAGGGTCGCAATATACGTGAATTTCACGTTTTGGAGCTCCTGAAATAGATACAGATCCAACCCCGTCAACCCTTGCAAGTGGGTTGGCAACCTGATCATCGAGAATCTTGTAAAGACCTGCCATACTTTCTTTCGCTTCTACAGAAAGCAGACAGATAGGAATCATATCTGTAGAGAATTTGAAGATGATTGGGTTTTCAGAATCGTCCGGCAGCGATGACTTCACCATGTCGAGTTTGTCGCGTACATCATTAGTAAGGACATCGATATCGTAACCGTATTCGAATTCAAGTGTAATGACAGAAGTATTCTCCCGTGATTCTGATGTGATATGTTTAAGATGTTCTACAGAATTGAGAGTGTTTTCAAGAGGTTTGGTGACATTTTGCTCTATATCCTCCGAACTTGCACCGGGATACATAGTGATGACCATAATGGTATTGGTATCGATATCCGGATATAGGTCGATCGGAAGTTTAGCGAGTGAAAACAGACCGAGGATGATAACCGTGACGAAACACAGTGTTGTCATGATAGGCCGTTTTACCGCTGAGGCGTATAATGATGCCATTTGATTATTATTTTATCTGTTATTTTCTTGTTAAGTTAGTTTTGGAAAGTATTCGTTTAAGGAACCACCATTATAAGTCGTATATGCGTTTCAACTGAAGTTCCTTGTCCGAATGGATTATTTTGACACTTCAACAGCCACTCCGTCTGCAAGTCTTGCTTGTCCTGATACAACAACCTGCGCACCCGGATTCACTCCTGAAAGAAGCTCATATGAATTTCCGATTCTTTGTCCCAATTCAACTTTGTTGTAAGAAACCTTACCATTATCGTAAACATAGACATAATGGTTGCCTGATCCCGGCTGCTTAACAACTGCAAGATCTGGTACCACCACGTGTTCTGCCTCGCCAAGCTGTAATTTTACTCTTCCGAACATTCCTGGCAATATTTTATTATCGGGATTTGGAACTGTAATTTCAACTCCGAATGTACGGCTATTGGAGTCTACAGTTGGTGAGACCATTGTTATTTTTCCGTTAAAAACTTCGTCACCATAAGTATCAAACGTTATTTGTGCATCCATTCCATTCTTTACGCGTGCCAGTTCACTCTCGGATACGTTTATTACAATTTTAACCGGTTGCACCCTTGCCACAGTGAGAATGGGGAGAGCACCGGTCATATCTCCCGGATCGTAATTACGCACGGTTACGATACCGTTAATTGGAGAAACCAAAACGGTATTCTCGTTTACATTTTTTAATGTTCTTTCTGCAGTGGCGAGAGCATTTTTTGCGTTTGTGAGCTGAAGTTGCATTTGATCCACATTCTGTTTTGTTCCTCCGCCTATATTGAAAAGCTCAACGGCCCTATCATAATTCAACTGCACATTTTCAAGATTTGCCTTGGCATTAGCAACTTGAAGTTCATAAGATGTGATATTCACATCATCGAGCACTACAAGTTTTTGGCCTTTGCTCACTCTCATTCCTTCATCTACAAAAATTTCTTTTATCCTGTTAGGAGTAGAAGAAGAGATATTATTAATAAGTTCAGGTTCGACTGTAGCGGTATAATTCCCTTCCTGAATAACAGGTCTGAATTCTACGGTTTCTACTTTAACAAGCGGTTTTGTCTCTTCCTGATCGGTTGCTTCCGATTCTTTATTACCGGAGCAAGAAGCCAGAAGGAGAGTGGCGCATAGAGGAAATATATATTTTTTCATTGTGGAAAGTTATTTTAATGTTAAGGTCAGTTCTTTAATTGGAATTCTTTCCCGAGCAACAGATCAAGCTCAGAAGTGGAGACGAGGTAATTATAAATAGCCTGAAGATATGCAAGTTGCGCGGATGTGTCAGCGAGTTCGCTGTCGCGGAGATCAAGATAAGAGGCGGCTCCTATATCGAAACTTTTTTGCATGATTTCCCTTGCTTTTTTAGCCTGCTTCATTCCTTCGGCACTACTCTCAATTTGGCGAGCTTCCATGTTAATGTTATCAATTGCAAGTTCAACCTGCATATTTAATGAATTCACCAAATTGTCTCTTTGCAAGTCAATCTCCTTTAATTGTACTTGTGCCTGTTTAAGACCATAGTATTTTGAACCTCCGGAAAATATGGGCACCGACAGTTGCACTCCTACCGTACTGTATGGATTAAATTGCTGATTTTTAAAAGGAGAACCGTTGCTTAAGGAGAGCCATGAGAGATTAAAAGACGCACCCAATGTTGGAATCCAAGCAAATTTTTTAAGATCAACATTCTGACTGAGCATTTTTTTCTGAATGTCGAGAGAGCGAAGCGATGAATTGTCAGCTATAGATCTTTCTCCTGAAGCAGGGTAGTAGTACATCTCTTGCTGCAAGTCCTTAATTGTGGTGGAAGGAGTGATTTCTACATCTGTAGAAATTCCCATAAGAACTTTTAGCTGCAATTGGCACTGTCGGACAGCAATGTCTGACTGAAGGAGTTCCGGTTCAAGATTTTTCACTTGCACTGATGATCTCAAGACATCATATTCAGAAGCAGTTCCCGCTTTAAATTGTTTTTCATATACCCCGGCATTCAAAACTGCAATGTCATAATTTTCTTTTACCACTTCTTTTGATGCTATGGCGAGCATCAGAGCGTAATAGGCTTTATTGACATTGTTAACGAGATCAAGACGAGAAGACCTTGCGCTTTCAAGTGATGCTAAAATTTGGGTGTCTGAAATATTAATTGATTTCCAAAGAGTAGGGGCAATGACCGGTAAACTTGCAGAAAACCCCATGTTCCATGTATTGTCAGAACCCATTTTCAGGCTCTGACTTTGCCCACCCATATTCATTCTGATAGTCTGCAATTCAATTGCACGCTGATAGGCGGCTGAAAAATCAATTGAGGGAAATAATGAGGCAAGCACCTCTTTTTTGGAATAGTCAACCTTCTTGACTTCCATGTCTGCCACGAGTACTGTGGGATTGTCGCGCAATGCGATGCTGACACATTCTTCACGTGATAACGTCAATTGCTCGCTGTGTATGGCAGGACAACAGAGCAATGCAGATATCACCAAAGTCATCAATCTGTGTTTCAAAATCATAATAGGAATAGTAGTTATTGCTGTAGGACAGTCTTATTTGTGGCATCGAATGCCTATGATAAATTCATGAATGTATTCTTTTGGAATATTAAATTATGATGAAAATTTTAAATCTCAAAAACAATGTCTGACGGATATATTATTCGTTGTTAAAAAAGAATAAATCTTGTGAGCTGTAAATTTAATTAATCTTTATTTAGCCGGATAGCTCAAAAATTTCCTTTTTCAAAAGACCTTTCTTGTTTTTGCGATTTCTAATCCATTTTTCATGATTAGGTTTTTCATTTTCACAATGCGGGGTTTCTGTGAATCATTTCCGGATGATCCGAAAGGAGATTATCAAATATAATCATTCCCGAAGGGGAAGTTATTCCTCGCAAAAAACTTACACACACTGTATCATAGACATCCAAGAGAGAAATATCATTCGGGAAAGTTTCTTCCATTTTTTTAAGAGATTCCATTTGAAGAACCATCATTCTGAAAAGAAGAGTATAGTTTATATCATCTCGCAGAAGCCCTTTTTTTATTCCCTCTTTGATAAGAGTCAACATATTGTGAAGATAGACAAACTGTTCTTCTCTGGAATTTTGTTTCGCATGGGCATAAAATTTATCCATGTCTCTATAAAATTCCACATTCATCTTTGCCATTACATCCCTGCTGCAGAGGAATATTTTGAAAATAGCTTCAATCTCATTCTCCGACTCCCTTGCTATTTCCAGATGCATTTTCTCAAGATCCTGATTGTATGCCTTTATCACTTCGCCTGCAAGTTGTTCTTTACTTGTGAAAATTTCATAGAGAGTTCTTTTTGAAATTTTCAGTGAAGATGCTATTTTGTCCATTGCAGTGGCGTTTATGCCATTCTCCATCATGATTTTCAGGATGGATATTATCAATTCCTGATAGGCTTCAGGAGTCATGTCATCTTTAGTCATACATTATGGGTATGAGACAGTAATATAAGTAAGCACAAAGATATAAATAAAAACCGAAAACGATTATACAGTTTCCGGTTTTTATTAACCAATAGGGGAATATTTGGAGAAATCTCAAAAAAAATATGTAAAATCAACCAATTATTGAAGTATAAAATGATTTATTTAGCTTCAACATTTAGCTTCTTACGAAGATTGACAAGCATATCTTTTGTCATTTCTTCCAATCCAAATTCAGGTTTCCATCCCCATTCTTCGCGAGCACAAGTGTCGTCAAGGCTGTCTGGCCATGAATCTGCAATTGTCTGGCGCAGAGGGTCAAGTTCATAAGACATCTTGAAGCCGGGCACATGTTCCTTGATTTTTGCAGCTATGATTTCAGGATCAAAGCTCATGGAGGCGATGTTGAAAGAGTTTCTGTGTTTGAGTTTAGAAGGATCCGCTTCCATAATCTCTACAGCTGCTC
>CAZXHO010000025.1:0-14539 GCA_964640365.1 uncultured Sangeribacter sp.
TCTCGAAGATATCTTCATTGCTCACATCGCTGGTATGGATGCTATGGCTCGCGCACTTCTCTGTGCCGCCGATGTTCTTGAAAAATCTCCTTACAAGAAGATGCTTGCAGACCGTTATGCATCTTTCGACAGCGGCGACGGCAAAGCATTCGAAGAGGGTAAGCTGACACTCGAAGAACTTGCTGAAATCGGTAAGAAAGTAAACGAGCCTGCTATGACTTCAGGTAAGCAGGAACTCTACGAGGCCATCATTAATATGTATGCATAAGGAATAATATATAATCACTCTGTTTAGTTTGGAGAGTGAGAGGTGGAGCGGATCCATTTCTCACTCTCTTTTTATTTGCAGTTGCGCTGATAAGATTTGAAAACCCTTCAATTGAGGTAAAAGAGAGTAAAAAAGAGGGTAGAAAATTTGTTTATTCATTGGATATTTTCGTGCAAAACCACACAAGCCTAAAGCTAAATGTAATTTTATAATATATTGATAATTAGATATATAGCAAATGATGTTACAAATAGTAACATATTTGAGACTTTTTAAAATTTAATAGTTACAAATATTGATGCAATGGTTATACCCACGCGCGAATAAAAGGAGTATGATTTTCTAATTTTGTGTCAGAAATCTATACTTAGCAAATGACACGCAAACTGACCAACATCGCAATCGCACTCGCCGGGCTCCCCATGCTTGCGGCATGTGCCACGCAATCATCGGGAATTGATCCCCAGAGCTCAGTTGCCATTTTCGATTCGTTCAACTATGAAGGCGACGATTCGTACTACAAGGCAAACCCTTTGCCCGATGAAAGCTCTTTCTACAATCCGGTGCTGGCAGGATGGTATTCTGATCCATCGTTATGCACGAATGGAAAGGGAGATTACTATCTTGTCACTTCCACGTTCACATTCTTCCCCGGTGTTCCCATCTTCCACAGCAAGGATCTTGTAAATTGGGAACAGGTGGGACATGTTCTTGACCGTCAGTCACAGTTGGTGAACATAGAGAACCAGCATGTGAGTGGTGGTATTTTTGCTCCTGATATTGCCTACAATCCTGCCAATGAGACTTACTACATGATTACAACCAATGTGGGCGGAGGCAATTTCTTTGTCAAGACAAAAGATCCTATGGGTGATTGGAGCGATCCGATCATGCTGCCGGAGGTGCTTGGCATAGACCCTGCATTCTTTTTTGATGAAGATGGGAAGGGTTATATCGTAAATAATGACGATGCTCCCGATGGGAAAGCCGAATACCCGGGTCATCGTACTGTCAGAGTCGTTGAATTTGATCCATCCACCGACAAATGTGTGGGTGAGCGTAAGATCGTAGTCAACAAAGGTTGTCGTCCGGAAGAAAAACCCATTTGGTGTGAAGGTCCACACATATATAAAATAAATGGGGAATATTATCTTATGACTGCCGAGGGAGGCACAAGCGGCTGGCACAGCGAAGTTATTTACAGAGGTCCCACACCGTTCGGCCCCTTCACTCCATGGGAAGGAAATCCAATTCTAACACAACGTACACTTGACCCGGGAAGAGAAAATCCTGTAACGTGTGCCGGTCATGCCGATATGGTGCAGACTCCGGAAGGCGATTGGTGGGGAGTATTCCTTGCTTGCCGTCCTTTTGCGGAGGATAAAGAGAATCTCGGAAGAGAAACTTTCCTGATGCCGGTTAGATGGACAGAAGACGGTTGGCCACGTTTCACAGAAGAGGGAGAAACAGTGCCATTGATAGTAAGCAAGCCAGGTGTGCAGAGAGGAGAGAATGTAACATTCGGTAATTATACAAGGTCGGATGAATTTAATGACTCAACCCTCGGACAGGAATGGATGACCCTCCGTGGCCCGGCAACCGATTATTACTCTTTGACAGAAAATCCCGGATATCTTACTATAAAATGTGCTGATGTAAAATCTACTGAAAAGGAAATGCTTCCTTACGTATGCCGTCGTCTTAATCATCATAATTTCACGGCAGACACACGAGTAACATTCCTACCTGAACATGATGCACAATCAGCAGGTTTATTGGTGCTGAAAGACGAGACTCACCAATACTTCCTTGCACGCACCAAGAGGGGTGACAAGCATTTTATAGAGGTACGCAAGATCACAGAAGATGGAAGCAGCACAATAGGCGAGAAAGAGGTTGATTCCAATTTGTCTACTGTCGATCTCCGAATTGGTGGGAAGGGTCTTGAATATGCATTCAGCTATTCGACAGACGGAGGCAAGAACTGGAATCCGGTAGCCGAAGGAGTCGATGCAGGCTTCACCTCCACCAATGTTGCGGGCGGTTTCACAGGCACGGTTGTAGGTCCATATGCAACCAATTCCCTGTAAACAACAAGGCGACTAACCAATATCCATTATACTTAATTTTTAATAGCAATGAAAAATGTAAAGAAATCGCTTCATTACATTGCGCTGCTGATGACTATGTTTGTTACGGGGGCTTTTTCCGCCTTTGCTGATGTAGTCACCGGCAACGTCATCGATGACACGGGCGAGCCCCTCATCGGTGTGACCGTTATGGTTGTCGGAGTTCCCGGTGGCGTAGTCACTGACCTTGACGGCAACTATTCTATCAACGTGCCTGACATCAAGAAAAACGAACTCAGGTTTACCTATGTTGGCATGAATCCGGTAGTGATTAAAGTCAACTCTCAGAAAGTCATTAATGTCACCATGACTACCAGTGACGAATCTCTCGATGAAGTTGTTGTTGTTGGTTACGGCCAGCAGAAAAAGGCATCGGTTGTAGGTGCAATCGCCCAGACCTCAGGTGCAACCCTGGCACGCGCCGGTGGTGTGACAAGTGTCGGTGGTGCCCTGACAGGTAACCTTCCCGGTGTTACGACAATGGCATCTACCGGTATGCCGGGTGCAGAAGACCCGAAGATTGTTATCCGTGGTCAGACATCTTGGAACGGCAGTGACCCACTCGTTCTTGTTGACGGTATCGAACGTCCCATGAGCTCTGTAGATATAGGCTCGGTTGAGACTATCTCTGTTCTTAAAGACGCTTCCGCAACAGCGGTTTACGGTGTAAAAGGTGCAAACGGTGTAATCCTTATCACAACTAAGCGTGGTCAGGACGGCAAAGCTCAGATTGGAGTTTCTCTCAACGCTACTGCTAAAGTTATTTCTCAGCTTCCCGGTACCGAAGGTTCTCCTGAATCCCTTTATATGAGAAATAAGGTGATTGAAAGAGAACTTGGCATTATGCCTTCATCTTGGGAAAAGATGACACCGCTTGACATCATTGACAAATATGCGCATCCTGCAAACCTTGAAGAAGCTGAACGCTATCCCAATGTAGATTGGCAGAAAGAACTTTTCAAGGATCATGCAATGGCTTACAACCCCAACATCAATGTGCGTGGCGGTACAAAATTTGTAAAATATTATGCTGCCATCGACTTCCTGCATGAGGGTGACCTTTTCAAACTTCGCGACGTAGGTCGTGGTTACAAGGGTGGTTTCGGATATAACCGTGTCAACATCCGTTCTAACCTCGACTTCCAGATTACCCGTACCACCACTTTCAAGGTGAACCTTTCCGGTTCTCACGGACAGAAGAAAAATCCTTATGGAATGGGTGACACTGACTGGGGCACCACACAGCTCTGGCAGTCAGCTTACAGTGCTCCATCTGATGCTTACCTCCCCGTATATTCAGACGGAACATGGGGTTATTACCTTCCCAACAACCAAGGCGCGCCTAACGGCCTCCAGAGTGTTTCTACCGGTGGTATCGAATACAATACTACTACCCGCATCAATACAGACTTCACTCTTGATCAGGATCTGAGTTTCATCACAGAGGGTCTCCGTGCAAGTGCAACAATTTCATGGGACAACACAATGGTTGAGGCAAACCGTGGTATCAATGAAAACTATTTTACCGCAAGAAGAAAATGGATAGATCCTGAAACTGGTGAAACCAGATGGGAGCAGGATAACAACACCAATGGTCTTGACTTTAATGAAGACCTTAAGTGGAGCACACGTTCCGGTGAAGTTAGGAACTGGTTAACAGAAAGAAATTTGTTCTATCAGGCTCAATTGTTCTGGGGTCGTCAGTTCGGTAACCATGATATCACCGCTATGGGTGTATTCAACCGTAACGAACGTGCAACAGGATCCGAATTCCCCCACTACCGTGAGGACTGGGCGTTCCGTGCCACATATAACTTTGCCGACCGTTATTTCTTTGAATTCAACGGTGCATATAACGGTTCAGAGAAATTCGATCGTAAATATCGTTTCGATTTCTTCCCTTCAGGAGCAATTGGCTGGCGCCTCAGCGAAGAGAAATTCATGGCTTGGAGCCGCAATTGGCTTGACAACTTCAAGATCCGTTACTCTATCGGTCAGGTCGGTGACGACAACATCTGGACACGTTGGATCTACGCTACACAGTGGGCTATCGCAGCAAGCCAGAACCTCTCTACAGTTTCCGGTCAATCTTCACCCTATACTTGGTATAAGGAAGCAGTTATCGGTAACCCCGATATCCACTGGGAGAAAGCAACCAAGCAGAACCTCGGTGTCGACTTCTCTTTGCTCAACAATATGGTTCAGGGTACATTTGAATTCTTCACCGAAAAACGTAAGGATATTCTTGTTGACGGTGCGAGCCGTGCAATTCCCTCTTACTTCGGTGGAAGTGCTCCGACAGCCAACCTTGGTCGTGTAAAAAGTAAAGGTTATGAACTTGAACTTCGTTTCAACTACACCTTTGCAAACGATCTTCATCTCTGGGCAAACCTCAATATGACCCATTCTGAAAATAAGGTTCTTGAATATGATGACCCGGAGCTTAAAGAGGCTTACAGAAAGACCACCGGATTCCAGATCGGACAAGACCGCATAATCTATGACGCAGGTTATGCTCAAAGCTGGGACGATGTTATCGCAATGACAAAACATAACACTAACGACAGCCAGAAACTTCCCGGTCAGCCAATTATGGTTGACTACAATGGTGACGGTGTTATCGACAGCGCAGACTCAACTCCTTACGGATACAGCGGCACACCTCAGAATACATATAACGCCACTCTCGGTTTCGACTGGAAAGGCTGGAGCTTCTATGTGCAGTTCTACGGCGTAACCAATGTTCAGCGTACAATCGTGTTTGAATCTTACAGAGGTAACCTCAACACACTTTTCGCAGGCGTGAAATTCTGGGAAGTAGGTTCAAACGATGCTGACCGTCCACTTCCGGTATGGAACTCAACTCCGGAATACTACAATGGCTGGGATAACCGCTACAACCATTATGACGGTTCATATGTACGTCTCAAGAATGCTGAGATTGGTTACACTTGGACAGACGGCTGGATCAAAAGAATAGGTCTGAGCACACTGAAAATCTATATCAACGGCAACAACCTTTGGCAGTGGTCGAAGATGCCTGATGACCGTGAATCGAACTTTGCCGGCACTGGTAACGCATCACAGGGTGCATATCCTACAGTACGCCGCTTCAATCTGGGTATAAGATTTGACATCTAACTCTAACACGACATGAAAAAATTCACAAAGTATATATTTCTTCTTGTAGCCTCTTTCATGGCATGCGGCGGTTTCTCAAGCTGTACGGATTATCTTGACAAAGCTCCTGACAGTGAAATTTCAGAAACCGAGGCATTCAAGAATTTCAAAAACTTCCAAGGGTTTGTTGAGGAGCTATATTTCTGTGTTCCCAACTTCACAACCTGTTATTGGAACAACTCCTTCAACTGGGGTGACGATGAAATCATCGGAGTTGACGAAACCTATATGATGGGTGCTAAAATTGATAATGGTGATTTCTGGGGTTGGCAGTCAGAACACGATGGCTGGCAGTGCGGATTTATGGATATCAACAATTTCAGCACATCTGACTATTCTGACGTAGGCAAACATCCCACACTTTGGAAAGGAAGCTGGTATGGTATCCGTAAGGCTAATCTCGGTCTTGCCAACATAGATCTTCTCACAGAAGCAACCGCTGAGCAGAAAAATATCATCAAAGGTCAGCTTCTTTTCTTCCGTGGTTTCTTCCATTTCCAGCTTATGCAGTATTTCGGCGGACTTCCTTATATCGAGGAGGTACTTGCGGGTGGAAAGCTCACTCTTCCGCGCCTCTCATATGCAGAGACTGCAGAAAAAGCTGCCGCAGACCTTCGCGAAGCCGCCAACCTTCTTCCCATCAACTGGGACCAGACAGCCACCGGTGCACCGACAAGAGGTAATAACGACCTACGTATCAATAAGATCATGGCTCTCGGTTATCTTGGAAAAGATCTTCTTTGGGCAGGCAGTCCTTTGATGAACTATGAATCTACAGGTTCAAAAACCTATAATGCAGATTTCTGTAGACGTGCCGCTGAGGCTTTCGGCGAACTGCTGACACTTGTAGAAAGTGGTTCAACTCAATATAAACTTGTTGATTTTGCTGATTATAAGGAATTGTTCCTTACTCATTCTAAGGGTGGTTTGATGCCCGGTTCAACGGAGGCTATCTACCGTAACCCTGTTACCGACTGGAACCGTTCTAACTGGGGCCAGACCAACGACTACGGAACGATGAATATCACCAACAACGGTATCTGCTATCAGCCTACAGCAAACTACGTGAACTACTACGGTATGGCTAACGGTCTTCCTCTCGATGATCCTGAGTCTGGTTTCGACAAGCAGCACCCATGGAAAGGCAGAGATCCCCGTTTCTACCATGACATCCGTTATGACGGCTGCAAACTCGAACTCGGTGGTGACAAAGGCGCAGATCCTTTCCGTTATGCTCCTCTGTATACAGGCGGTGCTCTCCGTGGTGACAGTAAAGGAAGCCGTACTGGTTACCTGAACTATAAGTTTGTCCGTGATGACTTCAACCGTTGGGATAACCAAGGTGGCGGTAACTGGAGTGCCAACAACCATATGCTGATTCCTTACATGCGTCTTGCTGACATCTACCTCATGTATGCCGAGGCAGCGAGCAACGCTTCAGGAAGCGCTACAGGAAAGTCCAACAACTGTATCCTCACTGCTTTAGATGCCGTCAACACTATTCGGGACCGTGCAGGAGTTGAACATGTAAACAGCAAATTCACAGGATCGCTTGATTCATTCATGAGCGAGCTGCGTCGCGAACGTGCCGTGGAGCTTGCATTTGAGGCACACCGCTTCAATGATCTCCGCCGCTGGCTGCTCATCGACAAGGAGCCTTATACTCTCAAGACTTCTCAGGAATTTACACGTGTTGGAGACCTGACCGGTATTGAAGGGGATTCTTCTGTTGGAGTAAACATCGCTGATCCTTCAGAAAACGAAGTTCTCGGTTTCCATGAAGAGGTTATCCTCAAACGTAACTTTACAGAAAAGCACTACTGGTTACCCCTCAAGGTCAATGATGCTTCAATGTATGTTGAATTCGGTCAGAATCCAGGTTGGTAATCATAACCCTAACGATTTTCAATAATGAAAAAAGCATATAACATCATATATCCTGTAGCGGCTGCGGCAGCTCTTTGTCTTGCTCCCGGAGCACGCGCACAGGAAGCCGAGACAGTGGAAGCCGGCGATTCTCTGAAAGGGAAAGTATATCTGGCATTCCGCACCGGCGACGAGGGTGATATTCTCGGTGGTGTCTCCACTGTGAATGTAGCCGAACTCGGTAAGAAGAGCTATACAGACTACAGCCTTTCCAATATGCAAAGCTTGGTGACCGGTTATGACGGTGAGCTTTGGAATATGGGTGATGTATTGGTTCTTGTAGACGGTGTGCCCCGTGACGCTAATAACATTCTTCCGCAGGAAATTGAATCCATCTCTTTCCTTAAGGGTGCACAGGCAGTTGTCCTTTACGGTAGCACAGCTTCAAAAGGCGCCATCCTTATCACTACTAAGAGAGGTAGAGTAGAGGGTCTTCAGGTGAGCGTGCGTGGTGATTTCGCTCTTAACGTGCCCAAACGTTATCAGAAATACCTCGGTGCGAGCGAATACATGACTCTTTATAATGAAGCACGTCAGAACGACGGTCGTGCCATTGCCTTCACACAAGAGGATATCTATAACTATGCTTCCAAAACCAATCCTTACCGCTACCCGGAAATCAATTTCTTTTCAGATGAATATCTGAAGAAGAACTGGATGAAATATGAAGGTCAGGCTGAGTTTATGGGAGGTGGCAAATTCGCCAAATTCTATGCTATGGTAGGTCTTTACCATACTGATGATCTCCTTAATTTCGGTGAAGGAAAGAAGAACGGCACAACACGTCTTAGCGTACGTGGTAACATCGATCTTACTCTGAACGATTGGGTGTCAGGTTGGGTAAATACAAGTGCTACTTTCTATGACAACCGTTATGATCGTTCCGGATATTGGAATGCAGCTTCCACAATGCGTCCGACTACTCCGGGTACAAGTCCGTTGGTTCCTTTGATTCCTATTTCAGCAATTGAAGAAAGCGATGAAAACAGCTGGATCCTTGCCAACAACTCTCGCTATCTTATCAACGGTAAGTATCTCATCGGTGGTACACAGAATGAACAGACAAATGCCTTTGCTTCTATGTATGCCGGTGGTTACACAAAAGCCACTACACGTCAGCTCCAGTTTGACGCCGGTCTGAAGATCAATCTTGGTAAGCTTGTGGATGGTCTCTCTTTCACTGCCCGTGGTGCTGTGGACTACAACACTTACTATGCTACCTCTATCGAACCGCAGTATGCAGTATATGAAGCTGTCTGGACACACTATAACGGCCAGGATGTGATCGACCATCTTATTAAATATGGTGACGACCTCAATTCCGGTACACAGAATGTAAGCGGTTCATCAGAACGTCAGACTCTTGCATTCTCAGGTCAGTTTGATTACAAGCGCACTTTCGCAGACGTGCATAATGTGGAGGGAAATCTTGTAGCACATATGTATAAGATTAATTATACAGGTCGCTATCATGCCAACACAAATGCCAGCATCGGTTTGCGTCTTGCCTACAACTATGCAAGCAAATATTATGCAGAGTTCAACGGTGCGGTAAATCACTCTTCCAAATTTGCTCCCGGCCACCGCAACGGTTTCTCACCTGTTGGAAGTATCGGCTGGAGAATCAGCAAAGAGGAGTTCCTGAAAGACAATCCTGTTATAAGCGAACTTCGTCTCAATGCTACTTACGGTATGCTCCTTCAGGACATTGATATCCTTGACAGTGAGGGGAACGAAGACAACAGTTTCTATCTGTGGGATAACAAATATACGGCAGAAGGTAACTGGTGGGGATGGAATGACAACCATGGCTCAAATCAGACATTCCAGTCACGTCAGGGTTCCAATCCCGATCTTACATTCGTGAAACGTAAAGAATTCAATGTTGGTCTTACCGCAGGATTCCTTGATAATACCCTTATGGTTAACGGTGCGTTTTTCACCGCCAATATAGATGGACTTCCTGTTCAGGCAACTGTTCTTTATCCCAGTTTCATGACAACTTACTATCCTACCAGTTCATTCATACCTTGGATCAACTACAACAAACGTAGGGTTAGCGGTTTTGATCTCGGCGTAAATTACAACAAAAACTTCGGTGATTTCGAATTCGGTATCGGAGCAAACGTAATGTATACAACATCCAAGAATCTCCGCATAAGTGAAAATGTAGAGTATGATTGGATGAGGAGCGAAGGTGCATGGACAGATGCAATCCGTGGTTACAAGTGTCTCGGCTTCTTCAATAGCCAAGAGGAAATTGCCAATAGCGCAGTCATCAACAATGAGACAAAACCCGGCGACCTAAAATATCAGGATATGAATAATGACGGTATCATTGATAGCCGCGATGCTGTGGTACTCGGAAGATGGGGTAATCCTTGGACCTATGGTCTGAACCTTACTGCAAAGTATAAAGGATTCACACTCTTCGTGGCAGCTTCAGCAGCAACCGGTGGTAACTATATTATGAATAACTCTGCAGCTTGGGTTTACGGTGACCGCAAATATACTCCGATCGTACGCGGACGCTGGACTCCCGAAACCGCTTCTACAGCCACATATCCCCGTCTTTCTTCTGAAAATAATGGTGATCTTAACTTCTGCACATCATCATTCTGGATGCGTGACAATGATTACTTCTCACTGAGCCAGGTGCAGCTTACTTACGATTTCCCATCAAGATGGTTTGAGAATAAATTCGTAAAAGGTCTCCAGATTTATATTAACGGCAATGACCTCATCCTTGCTTGCAAGAATAAAGAATACCGTGAGACAAGCATTGGTTATGCTCCTCAGTGCCGTTCATACAACTTGGGTGTAAAAGTTAATTTCTAAAACGAAACCTGACAAATGAATAAGATAATAAAAACCGGAATGTTCTTCCTCATGGCGGGGATGATGGCATCTTGCCAGGATGTTTTCGAGCCGGAACCCGAAAACAATCTTCCTCTCGGCTATCTTGACAAGAACTCCACATATGCGGAAAATGTGCTTGGCAACGTCTACAATTATCTCCCGGGTATTCCTTTCAATGATCCCGCTACAGATGACGCTGTCAGCAATGATGCCCAGAATTCATGGCGCCGTATTGCATCGGGAAGCTGGACATCCAACAACAACCCGATGAACCGTTGGGAAAACTGCCGTTCAGGTGTGCAATATTGCAATATCTTCCTTTCTAAGCTTGAGGATGTAACTTGGACGAAAGATGAAGATGCCAACAAACTTTTCCATGATCGTTTCTATGGCGAGGCGCTCGCTCTCAGAGCAATAATGAATTTCTATTTGCTCGAAGCACACGGTGGAAAAGACAATGCAGGCAATCTGCTCGGTATTCCTATCGTGGAAGAGGTGTATGACCACACTACTTCAATGAGTGAATTTAATTCACCTCGTAATACCTATGCAGAATCCGTAGCAGCTATTAAGAGAGATTTAGAGACTGCCAAGAAATATCTGCCCACTGAATATACAGCTGAATATTACGGAGAGGTAAGACAGATGTATCCCGGCATTTCTGAAGGAAATCTTAACCGTGTATTCGGATCTAACTTCGTTGGTAGAGTTTGCGGTAGCATTATAAACGGCTATCTTTCTCGTCTTACCATCATGGCAGCCAGCCCTGCTTTTGAGGGATCCGGCGTAACATGGGAAGAAGCTGCCAATGCAGCTGCCGCAGTGATTTCACGCGGAGGCGCTCTTAGAGAAGTACAGGTAGACGGTGGCACTTGGTATTGTAATCCAAATATTGACAAACTTGAAGCTGCCGATTGTCCTCCCGAAGTTCTTTGGAGAACCACTAAAGGCAACAGCCGCAATCTGGAAGAGGATAATTTCCCTCCGACACTTTATGGCAACGGTCGCATTAACCCGACTCAGAATCTGGTAGATGCATTCCCTATGATGAATGGTTATCCCATCAGTGATACCCGTTCAGGATATGATGCTCAGAATCCTTATGCTGACCGCGATCCCCGTCTTTCTCAGTATATCATTTATAATGGAGCGAAGGCAGGTAGCGACAATAGGGAAATTCAGACTATCGGAAGAGATACCAACGATGGTATCGATATGATATCTACGTCTACTCGTACAGGTTACTATATGAAGAAGCTTCTCAACATGGAAGTAAACTGTAACCCGAGCAATACAGTAGATAAATACCATTACACTGCACGTATGCGCTACACAGAGTTTATGCTCAACTATGCAGAGGCTGCCAATGAGGCGTGGGGTCCTACAGGAACCGGTTCCAACAGCTTCTCCGCATATGACGTGATCAAAGAGATACGTAAGCGCGCAGGTATCGGTCTTGAAAATGGCGACGAATATCTTGAGAGTTGCAAGGCAGACCAAGCTTCAATGCGTGCACTTATCCGCAATGAACGCCGTCTTGAACTTTGCTTCGAAGGTTTCCGCTTCTATGACGTACGCCGCTGGAAATCCAACATTAATGAAAATGCTATGGGCATGACTCTTGTAGACGGTGTATATACTCCCTTCGTGGTAGAAACACGCAACTATAAGGATTACATGATTTATGGTCCTATCCCTTATTCAGAGGTATTGAAATTCAGCAATCTCCAGCAGAATGCAGGATGGTAATGCCGGTTAAAACAAAAAACTCACTACACAATGAAAAAATCGATTTTCTCAATAATGGCTTTGGGTGCATTGCTTTCAGGATGTCACAACAGTAATATTGATTTTCCTGATTTCGATTACCAGACCATCTATTTCTCCCGCCAGACTCCGATCCGCACCATCACTCTTGGCGATGAGATGTATGCTGATAACTCTACCGACAATGAGCATGCCTTCTTCATCAAAGCTACTCTTGGAGGTGTGAATGAAAACCGTAAGGATCATTCAGTGACTTTCAGGATCGATAATTCTCTTTGCGACGGCATTCTGTTCCCGGACGGCAGAGAGGTGAAGGCTCTCCCTGAATCCTATTACACTTACGCTACAGACCGTATGGTAATTAAGAAAGGTGAAGTGATCGGAGGAGTACGCTTTGATCTTACAGATGCTTTCTTTGCGGATCCCGAAACTGTGAATACTACTTATGTTATTCCTATCGTGCTTGTGAATTCTGCTGATTCCATTCTTAGCGGTAAACCTAAAGAAGGAATCCTGAATCCCAACCGCCTGAATAAGGAAGACTGGTCGGTAGTTCCTCAGGATTATGTGCTGTATGCAGTACAGTATAAGAATCCTTATCATGGTTGCTGGGTCAGCAAGGGCACTGACAAGATTGATAATAATGGATTGAAGACTACGGCAGACCGTAATGTTCAGTATTGGGAAAAAGCATCCTTACGCTATCTCAAGACAAAGAGTCTGACTCAAAGTGTCTACAACTACACCCACTCTGTGGCAACCGTTGATCAGAATGGCGATAAGTCAGAGAAGAATATCTCTTGTGATGTTATTCTCACAATTGACAACAACGGTGCTGTTACCGTATCGACTGAAACTCCGGGTTGTGTAGCTTCAGGATCAGGCCAGTGGACTTCCAAAGGCGAGAAGAAAGCTTTTGCCGATGAAGACCGGGATCAGCTCAAACTTAACTATAGCTATACCATCGAGTATGTTGTAAATGACCAGACAGGTGAAAAGGCAACCTACAAAGCTGAGATAGAAGAAGTGATGTGTCTGCGCGACCGTCAGAACCAACTTGAGGAATTCTCTTTCATATTGAAATAAACCAGAACAATGAGAACACAATATAAGTTAGCGGCGATGGCAATGACGGGACTTCTCCTTACGGGATGTGCCGACAATACCATCGACCTCATACAGGTTGAAAAGCCGCAGAGCATAGCCGACTATGAGTATCTCGACGCCTATAGTCCTCTTAAAGAGTATATAGACAGGGCTGCTCATCCAACCTTCCTGCTTGGAACAGGGGTTTCGGCTGAGGATTATATCCAAAAAGGAGTGATCTACCGACTCACTAATTCGAATTTCGATATGATCACTGCCGGAAATGCCATGAAATATGCTTCTGTCGTAAAAGACAACGGAGAAATGGATTTCGGCACGGTTGAAAGTTTCGTTGATGCTGCAGAGGCTGCCGGTATGGCAATTTACGGTCATACTTTGTGCTGGCATGCGCAGCAGAACACAAAATATCTCAACGGACTTATCGCTGATAGGGAGTTAGAGGTGGATCCGGATGCTAAAGAAGAAGTTGAGGATGCTATTCAGACATATGACAATGTCAACAAGTTCCCATACTTTGTAATGGGTTATGAACCCGAGATCATCGACGGCGTGCTTACAGTTCCGGAATTCCCGGGTGGTTGGTATCAGTTCTTTGTTATCGATGGTGTTCAGTTCCAGCCGGGCAAGTCCTATATGGTTACTACCCGCATCAAAGGTAGTGAGCCGGGCGCTCTGAACGTACAGCTCGGTAACTGGGGTGCACTTCAGGAAAAGAGACTTGAATTTACCGATGAATGGAGTGAGGTGACTATTACAATCGATGGAATAGATGTTGATAACGGATTCAGTGTCTTCCAGCCCGGAACATATCCCGGTAAACTTGAGATCGATTGGGTGAAGATCAGCCACTCTGAAGCTCCGGTAATGACAATTGAATATCCTCTGATCACTGGTGGAACAGGTGATAGCGGCGAAACCGAAAACCTTATCGCAAGGGTAAAGGGCAACGCTGATGTGCCCGCTCCAATTGTAGAAGATCCTGAAAGAGGTCCCGTCTACAAATGTGATATTCTCCCCAATCCGGTTGATGCTTGGGATTGCCAGTTCTTCATCAAGTCTAATCAAGTTTTGAATGAAGGCGACAAGGTAAATGTTACTTTCAAGTATAAATGTACAGATACCCGTAATATTGACACACAGGCTCATGGCGCTCCGGGTGCTTATCACCACTGGTCATTTATCGGAACTCTGAATGCAAGTCCGGAATGGAAGGAACATACTTGGAAGGGTACTATTTCCGGCGATCAAGCTGGTGCAGACGGATGTATGTCAATCGCTTTCAACCTTTCTTCCAATCCTGAGG
>CAZXHO010000026.1:0-14526 GCA_964640365.1 uncultured Sangeribacter sp.
TTATGCAATTCATGACTTTATATTCACTTCACCAATTTATGATTCAAAAATCACAAATCTTCAGTTCATAATTTAGATGTTTCCCTTCTCCATTTTCGATTCTCAATCAAAATTCTGAAGATTTTCCTCGTCAGCTATCTTTATGAGATATTTACCGTATTGGTTTTTAAGCATAGGTTGTGCCAACTCACGGAGTTTATCGGCTGAGATCCACCCGTTTGAATAAGCGATGCCTTCAAGACATCCTATTTTAAGACCTTGACGTTTCTCAAGCACTTCCACATATATTGATGCTTCCGCAAGCGAATCATGAGTTCCGGTGTCGAGCCATGCGAATCCACGGGGAAGGGTCTTTACTTTTAGTTTCCCATCTAATAGAAATTCCTGATTAACAGTTGTAATCTCCAATTCACCTCGGGCTGACGGCTTGATATGTTCTGCAACGTCAACCACCTTGTTAGGATAGAAATACAGTCCCACAACGGCATAGTTGCTTTTGGGATGTTTAGGCTTTTCTTCTATAGAGAGACAGTTGCCGTCTTTGTCGAACTCTGCCACTCCATAACGTTCGGGATCGTTTACCCAATACCCGAAAACGGTAGCTTTGCTTTCATCCTGCGCAGTAGCAACAGCTTCCCGAAGCACTTGAGGAAAACCGGCGCCATGAAAAATGTTATCACCTAATACAAGACAAACACTGTCATCGCCGATGAAATCCTTTCCTATGATGAAAGCCTGTGCAAGTCCGTCGGGACTGGGTTGTTCGGCATATGAGAATTTTACACCGTAGTCCGAGCCGTCGCCGAGGAGACGCCGGAATCCGGGCAAGTCATTAGGTGTGGAGATGATAAGGATATCACGGATCCCTGCGAGCATAAGCGTAGAGATCGGATAAAACACCATCGGTTTGTCATAGATCGGCAGCAGTTGTTTTGAAACTCCTTTCGTGATCGGATAAAGCCGGGTGCCGGAGCCGCCGGCAAGAACGATTCCTTTCATATTATTCGGTTTTAAAGTGACAGATTATTTCATTGGTATGCAGAAGCGTAGCCTTATGGTGCGCTCGTCTACGCGGGAGAGGCAGACCCGCCAGAAATACATCTTAATTTCTGCCATAAACGCCTCTGCTTTCCTGTCAAATTTTGCCTATAACGCAAAATTATAAAATATTAGTGAATTAGTCTTGACTGACTGGTAAAAATTGAAAAAGAGATTTCTAAAAATCTTTCTTACTCAAGCTGCTATCCCCATTATCCCTATTTCTTCACAAATGACAATAGCTCCCTTCTTAGACCTTATGCCTTTCTAATGTTTACTACTTTCTAATCTTTACTAATAGTAAGAAGCCTCTTATCAATAGATACTTGCCTAAATAACTTGTGACAGGTCAATATGCCGTGACAGATCAACTTACTGTTACAAGAAACTTATAACGCCTCTCATGTAACATCGATGATCTTCTTGTCTAAGGTTCATTTCTTAGGAATATCCTGAATCTCCCTGAGCTTATTAACATTTATATTTTCAAAATTCTTATCCCCTTTAACGAGATGATAGGCATGATAAGAGACCGGCGTGGTATTTTGATTTTCAAAATAGATAAATTTCCCTCTTCCGGCATCCCAATACCATAATTCGCTATCCAAGTCATCTCCTATAGCCAGAGCCAGCCAGCTGTCTGTGTCTTCAAAGTTGGTTTCTAATTGTGCAGCCTTGATAGATTGTCCTTTACGGTTGGTATAATTCTGACTTTCATGTTTATCATCCCCATGCTTTTCATTATAACAGTATATTCTTCGGGGACACCTGTTTTCACTTAACCATGCATGAAGAGACTTTTTATCCTCTACCACCGGCACTCTGATTTCTCCCTGATAAGCATGCTTAGCGGTCAGTTCCTTACATTTTTCATAAAATGCTCCCAAATTAAGTATAACCGCTCTTGCCTCTTTATTATCAATTGCAACATGGTTAACGATTCTTCCCAATACACAAGAGGTTATGTCATTATCCAGATATGTCACCTTACCGCTGGTATCAAAAGAGAAATCGGTCCAGTCGGTCATGCCTGCTATTTTTATTTGAGATCTGAAGACAACATCAGGCATAGGATATAAAGGTTCGCCTGATTCCATATTTTGAGGCAAGGAAATAGGAGTGCAAACGAATGCATTAAGATTTGCACTATCATAAACGAATTGAGTAGATTCGTATGCAAAGAAATTCAAAAAATCAATAATATCCTTTTTGAATACCTCAAGCTCTTCTAAGTTGTCTTCTGTAACCACTGTACAATTCACACAAGGCATAGATACGCCTTCTGACTCTCCTACATGTTCCCTAAACAAAACATAAACAATAGGAATTAAAGGAGTCTTTTCAGCTGTATAATTCCCTGAGGTCTTTTGCATATTGGTCGAAGAATTGTCGAGGTGGATTGAGGATTTTACCTGAAGGTGATATGGTGAGATTCTTGATTTTAGATTGTGACTCACCTATCTCGGAAGGTACGTTTGAGAAAAACAGTATCTCCACATTTTCCCTGTTGCATTTATTGTCCTTTCTTTTGACTTCAAGCAATGTGGCGTTCACCACATGATCGCTATGAGTCTCCACAAACAGTTGATATCCCTTTTTTAATGCGTTCTGGATCAGCAAATGGAGGATCATTGATTGCGCACTCGGGTGAAGATGTGCTTCAGGGTTTTCGATAATAAGTATATCCTGGTGTTGAGAAATTACAATAGCAGTGGCAACCGAAAGAACATAACTGAAACCGAATCCGACGTTTTCAGGACGGTATAACTTTGTGCCGTTTTCAGAATTAAGCCGTAATACTATATCCTGATCGTTTAGATCAATATTTATAACCGCACCACCAAATATTTCATTGAGCAAACTTTCAACCTCTTTTACCGTCTCCTTATCCTGTTTGTACAGATAGTTCAATATATTGCTTCCGTCAGGATTTAAGAATGCAGTATTTTCATCAAGCTGCTCCTTTGCCTTTGCTGCCATTCTGTCGGAAGATATATAGAACAACTTTTTTAATTTAGTGAGCGGTGCATAATCGGCTATTGAAGCAAGCATGGAAGGATTATCCGGAGTCTCTGAAGATTCGCCGCTATTGTGGGATTCATCATCTTCTCCCATTTCTTCATTTTCTGACACGATTACGGAATTCCCATTGACATTGAAGGCTGCCAGCTCCCCCAATGTCTCTTTATCGGGGTTCTTAGTATATTCAAGAACAAAATCGTTTTCTCCGGGGTCATCGGTTTTGATTCGGATTTCAATATTCTCCTCTCCGCAAAAAGAATTTCTGATGTCATCAAACACCCCTAATGATTTCCAGCAACCTTGAGGGAGAAGATTACGGTATTGGTTGTTGATCCATGTCTGAGACAGCATAAGCAGGGTCTGAAGAAAAGATGATTTTCCTCTTCCGTTTACACCTGTAAGAATATTAATATTACTAAGGGTTGCCCCGGTGTTTTCCAGGTTCTTGAAATTTTTTACGGATAGCTCTTTAATCATCTGTATTCTCTCTAAGCCAACTCCAAAACATTTTAGGTAGCCAACCCTGACGCTTGGAGTCTGAATTAACCTCCATCACATATAGGTAATCTTTCTTGGAATGTAAGTGGGTTCTTAAAATAGTAGTGATTGCGCGCGGAGTAGTTCCATTCGCACTGATAAACCACACTGCATCCATCGGGTGTTGATAACTCCTACCCAATGACTTAATGGCTTCTATCAAGGAACTATAGTCAAAGATAGAATCATTTATCTTGTATGTTATAAGATATACCATTCTACAGTTAAAACTGTCGACAGATAGCGGCTTGGGATTTCAATAAACCCACTATTTACTTTTCAATAAACGCATGGTTCAGTAAAAAACCTTGCTTACCGACAGCAATTTCTGCAAAGTTACAGTTTTTTCTTCATAAATTCAATATCTAACCCTTCCCCTCCTCCAAAATAATCACCCGGTTATATTGAGTCAAGCATATCCCCGTTATGTCAATCCTTGTCGGTAGAAGAATCCTTGCAGTAAGCTTCAGACCCCCGTTTTATGACCACATCCAAAACGCCTAACAAAGCGAACAGTATAATCATAAACCCAATCAGAATCCAAGTCATCCCAATTAATACTTACAGGAATTTAGGGCAGAACCTAAGGAAACATTGTTATGCAAAAATTTGGGGTCTTGCATTAAAGCAATCTTTCAGGCGAGCGATAGCTTAGAGTCCGATTAATTTTTCAGCTATCCTTTTATTTTAGAGGCTCCTATGAAACTCTTTCAACAACTACCTTTGTAGTTTCCCAAACAGCCTTTAGTTTATTCTTTATTGTAGAAAGAATATGAGTTTCAGCTACTGTTTATTTTATCATATACCAGCTTTCCTTTACATCCGGAACAGGATCAGGAGGAGAGCAGTGTGCAAATGGTACCAAAAAATTAGTTAAAGCTTTCAAAGCATCCTTTTCATAGGTTGCTTTGCTTTTCTTAACCACCTTTCTGGGGGCACAATCCGGCGCAATCTCAATCTGACAATGCCAATAATTAGAAACGGTAGGTTTGTGCGAGATCAGAATTTTATACATCACCGTATACTTATTATTCTTTTGGAATATAGCGCGTAGATTTTCCAGTTTCGGTTTAATTGCAGCTTCCTGTTGTTGGAAATCCTTAAGATTTGGGAAAGTTCTTTCAGAAGGATAAACTTTATTATGAATCTTATTAATGCTGATGTATATTCCTATTGAATCAGCATAATATTCATATTCCCCGTTAAAAACCTCCTCGTTAGGCCACAAGCGGTTGTCTTTGGGTCGGAAGCAAACATGTGAAGGTAAAAAATTGCCTCCCAGTAAATTAACAGACATCTCCTGAAGATTTGTACCAAATGACTCAGGAACAATAAAATCCAAAATATCGGTTTGTGCTCTTCTTCGCTGAATTACCAATCCGTTAATAGCAGCACATAAATTCTCTTCCCAAATAACAGGAAAGTAGTTTGGCAAAGGGAGAATACATTTTGGATAATTAGGAATCTGGTCATTCTTCGGATCCATCATAATATTCATTGATAGATGTCAAAAGATCCTCAATTGCCATTATTCCCTGAAATGCCACATCATCTTTGTGCATGACATTTATATATAGTTCATCATCGCTATTATCCATATAGCGCGTGACTGTGAGCCTTACATCATCCTTCAATTTAATATCAAAGAAATAGCCCTCTGTTTGCTTCATATAACACACAGTCAACGGAAGAATTATGGGCAAGGAGCGGAGATTCCTTAACAAATTATTATATACTTCTGTTATTACCGGGGTTCCTTTCCATATTACACTTGGGGTAAACAGCTTTGCGCAATTCGATTTGACGGCATATTTATGCAGGGATGGATCCAGTGGAATGTATCTCAAATTGGCACTTCCGGGAAGAGAAGATGCCGGAGAGATAAAGTCAAGAGAGTAATTTGCCACATGTTTACATGGCATTGCATAAATCTTCTTTACTCCATTATCTCTCATTTTATTATCCCTCCATTCTTTGTATTAATTCATAGGTTACCGCATCAGTAAATTTGCTGAATATAAGGTTATTCATCTCTATTGCCACGGCTTCCAAGTTATCAACAGAGTCTTTCACGTCATATCTTGATGTTAAATCCAAGATATATCTTGAAGGTTGATCTTCTTCTACACCCCCTTTTGAAATGAAGCCGCTGACGCATTCCAACTCAAGTTTTTCCCCTTTTGCCTCTTTCGAAAGATACAGCAAGCTATTGTCATCATTAGCAAAGTATTTCCCATTCCAATCTCTTAACAACTTTTCAGAAAACACTGACACAGCATTCTCGCCCATTTCATTATATGAAGTCAAAGTAACCGGTATGAGATTAACTTTCTCCAGAACCACCTTTTTTACCTTGAGTTGCAATACATCTACTAACTTAGCGACTATTCGTATCAAAGGCAACAGACTTTCATTAAAACTACGATAAGCCTCCTGCATAACCTTAATACCCAAATAATCTTCCGTAATCTCCCATTTCACGGTTTGATCTTCATTCCCAATAAACAATGGACGATTAGTCAAATCATTTATTCGCTCAGCTGTAAAGTTGACACCCAGATTATCTTTAATGAAATTCCCAAGCAACTCATAAGACTTAGCCTCCATCTTTGAAAACGATAGAGCGAAACTTACCCTATATAGAAAAGTTAAGGGAAAAACTTTATGCGGAGTTTCGTTATGAGCCATATTAGTACTTTTCTACAAAGTTTAAACTGTCGATAAATTAGCGGCTTGGGATTTCAATAAACCCACTATTTACTTTTCAATAAACGCATGGTTCAGTAAAAAACCTTGCTTACCGACAGCAATTTCTGCAAAGTTACAGTTTTTTCTTCATAAATTCAATATCTAACCCTTCCCCTCCTCCAAAATAATCACCCGGTTATATTGAGTCAAGCATATCCCCGTTATGTCAATCCTTGTCGGTAGAAGAATCCTTGCAGTAAGCTTCCGACCTCCGTTTTATGACCACATCCAAAACGCTCAAAGTTGATTATTACTTAGACAGTAAATGCATAAATTCACGCATAATGAAGAACCGGAATTAAGAAGGTTTAGTTATCTTTATCTTTCACCCCATACATATCGATTCGGTCAGTAGCAATATTAAAAGAATCAAAGATAGGTCCGATTTCATGGTCAAGATCCCGATAAATATACTTACCTGAGTCCTCATCCTTTTCAGCTGCATAAAAGACAATTTCCTTGAGGAGTCCCTCTCTTTCCGATATGGAACGTATAGCAGCTACCATGTCGGGACTATGGGTAGAAATGAGTATACTCGAGCCGATGAAGCGTTTAATCAGCACCAGAATTCGCGCATATTCCACAATCCACTGAGGGTGCATATGAGCTTCCGGCTCATCGATTATCAACAGGGTCTCTTTAGTAATCCAACCGTTCTCAAGTAAACGCAAAATATAGGAGAAGGAAATTATTCCGGTGGCAGCCCCCTTAAGGAGAATGTTTAATCCGTCCTTTCGAATGAAATGAAATTCATCGGGTTTATAAATCTTACCTGTGGCATTTTTCTCCAATACTACCTCTCCTCCGATAACATTCTTTATCATCTTGGATAAGACCGCCGCCTCTTTCTGCTTGCTTGAGGCCGGATTTTGCAAAAAATAACTTAACCTATTTGTATTATTGGGAGTTACTACCAAAGAAATATTCTGTGTTTCAAGATAAAAAGACTGCCTAAGTGTGATTGGTTCCAGAAACTGCTCCTCTGTTAGAAGGTCCATCCCCTCTTCTGAAAACTGTATAAAATCTGGCCAAGAATCTATAGACACGTCAATGACATCTTCAGTTACTGATCTTAGGTTGCGCAGAGAATGATTCTTAAGTTTTGATAAAGATGACTCATAAATAGCGTTTGATTCCGACAATACTTTATCAGAGAAGCGTATGAGGAAATCTGGAAGACTTTCATGTTCCAATCTTTCCAGATTATAAGCTCCACATAGGCGGCCATAGTTCTTTTCAAACTGTTCGGGTGAGAGTTTCCTTTGAAACAGATCCGTCATCTTAAGAACCATATCTTCGATATAGGCCTTCATTCCCTCAAGATCATCTGCCATTTGAATTCCACGATCGATCCTGTTCCATTCAAGTCTGGTGAAAGGGGTAATATGCGAAGCACGGCTTATGGTATCTGCTAAGTCTTCAAATTCTTCCTTAGCTTCACTTATTACATATTTATCATAATTATTGAGCACGTTTACCATATTATTTACCCATCTCGCGATCGAAGATTTACCGGACCCGTTGAGACCTGCGAGTACAGTAATTCCACCAATACGGATATTGGCATCTTTCACTGCATGATAATCACGAAGAGTAAATAAATATTTGCCCATAACCAGATTCTTTTTTGATATTGTATCAGATTCCAAAGATTTGGATTAATCCGATCTTTCTTATGGTAGCAAAGTTAAAAATAATTCATAAATCTACAAAAAATCATTTAGATAACCCCACTCCATATCCAGAAGCAACCCATCCGTATCATCTTTTATCATATCCCTAAACTCTTTATAGATTCTGGCAATCACCGCCATAATATGGTAATACTCTTTTTGATTTCCCTGATTCCTAAATCCTTCTGCTTTAGCCAGCCAAGAAGACAATTGATCTGAGAAAGAATCGACATCCCTTATACCCTGAAAAGCCCCCTCTATACTTTTAGCTTTGTGTAAACTTTCATATTTTATATTTTGACGGACCAATAAGTAATTCTCAAATATTTTTGGTGAGAGACACTCCCAATTTTTGTATGTTTTACCATTAGAGCCGTTCTTCCATTTATCGAATATATGCTTCTGGCTGGCATGCACATATTCGGAATAGATGAAAAACCGCTTGTTATCGAGGCTTCCAACATTAATTATAAATCTCTCAGTGCCTTTAACTTTTTTCTCGAGTGGTTTCGGATCGCTTTTAGTTACTGTGGCATTAAGCTTAAGTTCCACCAACAGCCATCGGGGATTTGAATAAGACTGATTAACCGCATCATAATTGCCTATACTGACAGCGTAATCCATTGAAGAGGCATTATTGCCTCCCACATTTTTAATCGCCCTATCAATGTCTGTGCATTCCATATTAAGAAAATCCTCCGAAAAACCAAAGAAATTATTACCGGAATCTTTTCTGATGATCTCCTTTAAGGTATCGCGAAATAAAGCTACATCACCGGCTGGGACACCGTTGAAAGCTAAAGATATATTCATATCTTTCGGCTCTATATAAACTCTTAGGTATCTATTATTGCGCGACATTTATAATTTGCCCCAAGGCATTAGGGATTAAAATAAACGAGAAAAATCAATTAATAATCTCAAACTCATACTTCAGCTGGTTCTACTGTCCAAAGTTTCGTCCATATGTAGGAGAAGAAACAATGAGCATGAGATTTAAGGGATGAGACTGCAAATATAAAGAATCTTCAGGAAATACTCAACTCGTTTATTAATAATCCTCTCATTCAATAATTCTCTCTGTAATTTGTATCCTCCCTAAGCTCTATGTAAGCCTCTCAAATATACCTGTTTCCAACCTCAATTACACTCTAAATTCAATATCTAATTCTTCCCCCTCCAAAATAAAAGGTAGGTAAATGATGGTGGATATTCTTACAATATTGAGCGAGGTAGATAAGGAGTTTCAGAAGCAACTAAAAGAAGTTATAAATAGATGTTATAAGCTATCCTTAAGATAATCTTGAAATAACAAGACATCAAATTAGATATTTTCAGATTTGCGGATATATTATTTCAATCCCTTTTTGCTGACATATGTCCCTGAAATCTCCTTCGTTGAATGTAATTAGTCCCTTAATCTGAAGATTCACATCTTCCATCATTGTCCTGATTATCATATCTACAAGACTTATAGGTCTATTTTTTTCAAGAGAAAAAAATAACGTACCTTTCAAAGCACTCTCCTTATACTTTTCATCTGAAATAAGAGAGCATGCAGGAGAATAAATATGATTTTTGAAATCGTTTAACTTCCTATTTTTTGAAAAACGAGTATTGATAACTTCATAAAGTGTTGGGAAAGGAATGAGATATCTCACATCAATTAAAGAATCCCGAATTCTTTTTGCTGTATTATGATAATGATCCGAGGGTTCGTATAATGCATACCAGAAACAAGTATCTACTATTACATTTCTCATACCTCTTCGGTTTCATCAGAACTGCGGGATCCGAATCCCTCCCATGGACTTGCTTTCCTCCTTCCGTAGATAAAACTACCTGCAGTAATTTCTTTATCTTTTTTATACTTTAGCCGGATCAGATATAAGCGGTTTCCTGGCACTAACTCCACATTGTCTCTTAGATCTTGAAGAAGGCGCTCGATGGATTGTGCATCTTCAGCAATATCCCATTCATACTTGAAAAATGCAAGATTATTACCGCATTCTATTGCCATATGATTATCAAGCCAAGCATATAGCCCTTGATAATCACCACCTACACCCAAATCATATGTGAGCCAAACTCCTCTTTTCGCCATAAAAAATCTCTTTAATGATTACTGCCATTAAGAAAAGACCTCATAATTTGTCCTTCGAATAGCCCTTATAAAACGCCCTCTACTCTCAAATTATTGCAAATAAAGAATTAGGTTATGTTCACATAGACTTTGAAGTCATTAAGGAAATATTTCATCTTGACTCTTATTCTGATCATTATTTATACTTTTGGAATGCCGTTTTATGACCACATAAAGTGTGCCTGACAAAGCGAACAGTATAATCATAAACCCAATCAGAATCCAAGTCATCCCAAGGTATTAGATAATTTCCTGATTGAAGCAATTCTTGACAGATTAGTCCTATCCCGATTAAAAATCGCTATTATATTGTTGGAATCTTTAGGGTTAGATAAGGAGATTTCATTTAAAGGCTAATCCCCATTACTTATTTGCAGCCCCATACCGGTCGCCTAAGATCCCAGCCTTATTCCTTTACATGGGTAATTCAATGTGCCAGTCCTTTTCCGTAAGCCATGGCTTTCCAAAGACATTGTCCATGCGCGCCTCTATTACCCCTACTGAGGGAGTTGGGCACTTACTCGGTTTTCTTGGAGTCCGCATGTAATTACGCCATTCGGCTTTTATCGGAGGTTTTGGAGAAGCACACATTTGAATCATCATGAATTCTGAGAGATGATCGAAAGTGTTGAATTCATGCCGGTTATGAATTCCTTCAATCATTTTGGTTTCATCATTTATTCTTTCATGGTTAAACCACGGCTTCCTTACAATCTTTTTACAGACGGCTTCTCCCTCGCCGGAATTCCATTTCTTAATTATCTCCTCTTTCTCTTTCTGAGTGAAAATTACGTCTTCTTTTTTCGCATTGAAACTTATGCCGAGTCCGGAATGGGTCAAAGCCTTTTTTAAACGCGTCTTTGAATACCCCTTTGGCGCATAAGATTCAAAGGTTTCATTAAACACACTGAAAGAGAATTCCAGCTGATTCTTTATTTCCTTAGCTTTTGCAATAAGTTCATCTTTAATCCACAACGCCTTACCCGCCATAAATTTATCGTAATAATACTTGGAATCCTCAGCTGTAAACTTAAATTTATATATCCAACTCTTGGTACTGCACCCTTTTGGTATATGTAGGGCATAGCCTTCCTGAGCACCGGGGCGTTTAAAAGCCTGCAGACCGATAGGGCGGATATTTCCCCTCATATAACTTGTTAGTAAGCAGACGTCAGGACATGGTTCATTGTCCAAAAGAGGATCAAACACGTATAACACTCCTTCATGTTCTCCCTCATTATAATAGCTATAAGAATCTTTATCCGAGTCAAACGGACATGTGGCAAAAAACATTGCTATGTCAATGTTGGAAGTAAGATCGAGAACTGAAGTGTTGAGCCCATAATGTTGTGCAAGACCCTCGACATCCACCACAAAATTATGTCTTTTGAAAAAGTCTGAGATTATTGGATACGTATCAAGCATGCGTTTAAACACAGTCAGTCGCATTCTATCCAGAAAAATCTGTAGTTCCGAAGGATTTTTCCTATAGATGGTCGGTAAACAAAGAGGATGTTCTTGAGTTTGTCCACGGAACAAGAAATGGAGTACTCCGGCTTCCGGAATCAGATATTTTTCATTCCCCTTCCCCGACATTACAGCCTCGAAAGTACCCTTTCTCCTCTCTAAGACCATCTCATTCTCCGGAGTATGTTCATAAAGAATATCCCTTTCCTTTACCGACTCCTTAATACACTCCAAAACCTCTTGCAACGTCATCATCTCCCGAAAATAATCTTTTATTGTTACTTATAGTTGAAAGCTCTCCTTTTATCAATGACGTTAAAACACCTTGTTTCATTGTGAAATTAAGGTTTGCGTCGAGTACAATATTTTTGCATATTGCATAGAATTTCCCTTAACAATGAATCTCATCAGCGAAGAAGTGTTGGTTCCTGATAACTTTGAATTTGAAAAAACAGGATCATTAGGAATTTTAACTTTAATCTTAGCTGGATATGAAGAATTAACACTGCCTGCACATGCAACATCCAAAAAATAATAAGTTCTATGACCAGTATGCATGATTCCAATGAGCCATATTACAAATACAGCAACAAGGATTAGTGCACCTATCCAAAAATATATGGGAAGACTGATCATATTTATATTTATTTTATATTTATAACGTTAGATGCATTTAAATATTTTTCATTCTCCAAGTATTGGAAAAGAAAAGGTTCCTCATAATTTATTGGAATTTTATTTTTTCAATTAAGACGATAGAATGATGTATTCCAACTTTCGCACAAAAAAGAGTTGATGCGTAAATTATTACAAATATGCCACCATAGAAAGACGCAATAGCCAAAGGAGCTGCCAGAATACAAAACGGGATTATCCTTCATTGCGCCTTAAAGGAATGATCTTCATGAAGGTCATAATTTTTTAAAGAAAGTCTGATATCCCAGAACATTAGCAAGATATCAAACAACAAAATAAGATTAAACGCATTTATTAGTCTCAAAACAATATGTGTGATAGGAGAATTACCCTCATAATTATAGAAGAAACTAACAAGAAATGAACCGATCCAGACTATTCCCATGCAAAATGGAATAATCCACAAACGAAGATTATCATGGTAAATAGCCATGTAAACATTAAGTTAAGATTATATCAATTATTAGGATTAGACTAAAATACTAAGTAGCCAAAAAAATGAAATGTATAATTATGGAATTGGCATATAAGATGAACAATGGTTTTGTCACTTGAATGCTTAAGGATAATTATACCATGCTTTAAATTTTGAAGCTGCCCATGGCGCAAAGATAGATACTTTTCTATCAAACTACAATTACTGTTTAATATTAAAACAACGCTTTAGATATAATCCAAAAATTGTATAAAATGAAAGAGCCCGGCGAAATACCGGACTCTTTCAAATATGAAGGCTATGCTGCAAATAAGGACAGTTATTATTTGTATAAGAAGGAATGAATAATCAGAGGTAAGGTGGTGATAGAGAATAATGCGTTAGTAATGTTGTTTATTGAGAAGAGGTGTCTTAATGTAAGTCTATTGTAGCTTCATTGACTTATATAATCCTTAAACCCTAAAATAAGGGAGTAAAAGCCTATATGGATAGAGAGATATCAATCTGAGTCTTTATGGGTAATAAGATAATGGATCAGTGCAATTAATGTAAAAATAAGTAATAGAAATAAAATCAGGATATAGGTCATTAAAGTTAATCAAACTGACTGAAACACTTAAAGGGATGAGTATATAAATTGTTACTTAACCAAATATAAGCTTATAGTAGTAAATGATTGGTTTATATCTGGTATGGAAGTATCGTAGTGGGAGAGATAGGGAGATCGCCTGAAAATTTTTTAGTTCCTTTATTACATTGAGTATACCAGTGTATTCGCAATCTTATAATTACTGGTGAGTTGGAGATTTATGAATTTTATGCTTTAATATTTTTGTTCCAATTGTATCCCATGTAAAAAGTATTGGAAATTCTATAAGTACGTTATATAGTCGACCCCACAATCCTTTTTCATGGAAAAGGCGATAAAATGCTCGGAGATTGTATTTATTTATCCATTCCGGATAGTAGTGAATATCTTTAGCTGATTGATGAAGAAATCCGCCACAAGTGAAAACGATACCTTTGTAACCGGCATTTTTCAGATCAAGGGCAAATTGTTCTTGTAAGGGTGATCCCATCCCAATAACAGCAAAATCACAGTTAGAATTAATTATCTCCCTAATCGCTTTATTCCTGTCGTCCATATCTCTGAAATATCCATTACGATAACCTGCAATTTTCATCTCTGGATAGTTCATATGAAACTGGTTTATTGTTTCCTCAAGCGTCTCCTGTATAGTACCCAAGAAATATATACTCCTGTCTTTTCCGTGTGTGTTTAAGTAAGAAAATAAATCCACCGCCATTCCAGACATATCGAAACTAAGTCTTGGGATCTTCTTTCCCCACCACATATTTATAAACCAGCACATTGTCATACCATCAACGAATAAACCATCCATTGATTCAAATAAATGATAATGACGGCGTACGAGATGGTAGGAATAAGGATTCACACATGTATAAATCCTACCTCTGGAAGTAAATGTAGCCTGTGGATACTTATAAGCAGAATTTGCAATTTTTTTAATAAACCCATAAATATCCATAAGGAGATAATTTTTAAGATGAGGTAAAAAATGTGTGTATGTCAAAATTTATGCATAAACTTATGCATAAAGTGCACAGAACTCTTTAGTCAAGGCTTAAGAAAAGTTATATAGTTGATATATAATAAATTTATAGGATTTGAGGGAGTCTACCGATATGTGAAGTACGATGATTACCGTATAAAGAGCATGGTAATGTAGTTGAAAGTTAATGGT
>CAZXHO010000027.1:0-14459 GCA_964640365.1 uncultured Sangeribacter sp.
GAAATGTGGGCTGGATGCTTTTCACAGGACCTGAATTGCTTCAGAATTTTACGGGAGTAGCAGGTACCCATGGAAATTATTCCATGTATAACGATCCTGAAGCATGTATGTGGCCCGCTTACCATTGGTTTGAAGAATATGCGGGCTATGAATTGCCTCCTGTAAAAAGTGTAGACCTATATCTTTCTCCAAGGCTTCAGGAGCAGTCTGACACTAAAGTGATCCTGACAGGAAGTTCCATGAGCGCGGCAGTGATTGCCGACAGAGGAATCGGAGTGGAATTCAATGTTGATGGTGAGATAGACGTGCAGATAGACAATGATGAAATCGTTGCCTGGTCTGACTATGGATTCACAGCGTTGAAGCCCGGTGAAACCTTCTGTAAAATCTCCTATTATTCGGAAGGAAAGGAAGAAACGAAAACATTTAATCTGATATCCACACCTTTCCCATTGCAGAATGGCTTTTTCAATCCTTCTATATGGGAAACAGGAAAGTTCGATGAGAAAACCGGTGTAATAGTAACCGGACAATATGGTTTTGCCGGCTGGAAATACGCAACAGGACTCGACTTGTCGGCTTATAACTATCTAATCTGTGAAATTGAATCACCGGTAAACTGTGGGCTTTCGCTGAGATTGTATGATATTGACAATTATTGGACTGATCCAGTCATGGCTGATTTCCATGATTCCACGCGAGTTGTCATTGATCTCAAGAATATGAAATCGAATGATGGTCGTAAACTGGATCCTTCACATATTTACATAGCCGGATTCTGGACATTGGGAGGACAAGAATTTAAGATAAAGAACATCTTCCCATCGAATGATCCTGACGCCCATGCAGGTGTTGAAATGCCTGTGAATGATATGGAAATCGTAGACGTCTACGACTCCAGAGGTTTCCTCGTAAGGCGAGGTGTCTCAAAAGAGAATGCCACTGAAAATCTACCGGACGGCTTATATATCGTCGGAGGAAGAAAGGTGCTTGTAAAGAATTAACCGTGTTAAGAAAAGATAACATATCAGTATCCGTGATGAAACTGCTTAGAAATATAATGGCATCGATTGCGCTGATGTCAGGCATTTTTTCCGTGAATGCAGCTGACCCTAATTTCCATATCTACCTATGTATAGGACAGTCAAATATGGAAGGTAATGCTTCAATTGAGCCTATCGACCGATTGAATGTGCCGGAAAGATTCCGGATGATGGCTGCTGTAGATTTCCCTGAACAATCTCGTAAACAGGGGGATTGGGATGTGGCATTTCCTCCGCTTGTCAGGTCATATACCGGACTTACCCCCGTGGACTATTTCGGAAGAACAATGATTGACAATCTTCCGGAAAATGTGAGGGTAGGGGTAATATGTGTGGCAATTGGCGGATGCCGGATAGAACATCTTGCAAAAGATTTTGATGCTTCCACGCTTGAAAAAGAGGCAGATTGGTTTAAATCATTCATGAGTGCATATGACAATGCGCCATATCAGCGCCTTCTGGAGTGTGCATTAAAAGCTCAGGAAGAGGGTGTTATAAAGGGCATTCTTCTTCATCAGGGAGAGTCGAATACCGGTGATAGGGAATGGTGTAGGAAAGTGCATAAAATTTATGATGATCTGCTTTCTGATCTCAATATGGAACCTAATTCAATTCCTCTTCTTGCCGGTGAAGTCGTGACTTCAGATAAGGGTGGAGTTTGCGGATCAATGAATTCTATTATCGATACTCTTCCAACAGAGCTGCCGGTAGCACATGTAGTCTCCGCTGCGAATCTTCCGCAGAAAGGTGACGGACTCCACTTTACGGCTCATGCCTATCGGGTATTGGGCGGTCGTTACGCCACGGAGATGCTTGCAACAATGGGAATCATGGATCCAATCCTTGCATACTCGGATGAAATCAAATTCATCCCAACCACAACCCCTGCGGATGACGATTACATTTTTGCGTTAGAGTCTTTCAATCCCTCTATTTGGGAGAAAGGAACATTTGACTTTGCTCAAGGTGTATTTAAAAGTGGCAAATGGGGTTTCGGAGGATGGGAATATGAGGAACCCATAGATCTTTCCAAATATAAATTTATGGTTGCGGAACTGAAAGAGGAAGATAAGGACAATACCGAATTAAGAGTATTCGACACTCAAAGCTACTGGGAGATGCCTTATACATCTCAATTTAACGGCGGAAAGCTGATTGTTGCGGAACTTGACGGTATGATGCGGAATCTTCCGGAAGGGATAAAGCCATTAGACACATCTAATGTTTATAGGGTTGGATTTTGGTGCTACGGTAATAATCCGGTTCATATCAAGCATGTTTTCGCCACTAACCATAATCCCTATGAAATTTCCGGTACGCAACTTGCTGAAGTCACTGATATTATGTCGGATGAATCAGTCTACAGTTTAACCGGAATAAAAGTGGCAGACACCTTGGATGAGGCTGATCTGATTCCGGGCATATATTTTTCAGGAGGCAAGAAAATTGCCATTGTAAGATGATTCTTACTGAAAGACATTTCTAAAGACTGAAAAAACTGTCCATACTCTTAGGATATCTTCTTTGGTAAGTATCATCTGGCTATATATTGATTAATAAATCTGTATTAAATCCACGGTCATATCTATCATTTCAAACCATTTCATGAAAACGATTCAATTTCTACTTATTATATCTTTCACGGCTGTCGGAGGTATCCTGTCAGCCAATGCAGAATCTTATACCGTCCAGAGTCCGGACGGCAAGACAATTGTGACTGTCAGTGACACCGACGGTAAGGCGCAGTATGAAGTAACTTATGAAGGAAAAACATTCTTACTTCCCTCGGCACTCGGTTTGAAAACCAATATCGGAGATTTTACTTCCGGTCTTAGCATCCAGAAGGCATCCGGTGTAAAATCGGTAACAGACAGCTATAGCCTTCCTAACATCAAGAAAAGCAAGATTGAGTATACAGCCAACAGCGAGGAGTTCACTTTTGCGAAAGGCGGCCAACCCGTTTTTGACCTTATAATGCAGGTCAGTGATAATAATATAGCGTTCAGATACCGCCTTTTACCACAGAAAGAAACACTGTGTTGTGTGGTAGATGAAGAGATAACAGGATTTAAAATGCCGGAAGGCACTACTACATTCCTTTGCCCGCAAAGCGGACCGATGGGAGGCTTTGCAAGGACTTCCCCAAGCTATGAGACAAACTATTCACTTGATGATACCATAGGAAAAAACGGCTGGGGGAACGGTTATACTTTCCCGTGTCTGTTCAAGAATGGTGATAACGGATGGATTCTTGTGTCTGAAACAGGTATTGCCGGAGATTATTGCGGTTCACACCTCAGCGGAAAGGAGGATGGCGAATATTCTATAGCTTATGCGCAGCCGGGAGAACAGAATGGATTCGGGTCAACCGGTGCTTCCATAGCTCTTCCCGGATACACTCCTTGGAGAACAATCACAGTAGGTGAAACTTTGGCACCTATAGTGGAAACCACAATTCCGTTTGATGTCGTGACTCCTCTTTACGAACCGTCTAAAGATTACAAGTATGGAAAAGGAAGTTGGAGTTGGATTATCAAGATGGATCCAAGCTGTAATCCTGAAGAACAGAAAAGATATATAGATTTTTCTGCAGAAATGGGTTGGGACACAGTCCTTGTTGATGCCCTCTGGGATACCCAGATTGGATATGATGGCATAGAAGAGTTGGCAAAGTATGGTAAGAGCAAGGGTGTAGACCTTTATCTTTGGTATAACTCCAATGGCAACTGGAATGATGCGCCACAAGGTCCGCGCGGAATAATGAATGACATAGTTAAGCGCCGTAAGGCAATGGCTTGGATGAAAGAGAATGGTATCAGAGGTATCAAGGTCGATTTCTTTGGAGGAGACAAACAGGAAACCATGAGGCTCTATCATGATATTTTGGCTGACGCAAACGACTATGGCATTCTTGTAATATTCCATGGTTGTACACTTCCCAGAGGCTGGGACAGAATGTATCCCAATTATGCAGCAAGCGAAGCTGTTTTGGCAAGTGAGAACCTGCATTTCTCCCAAGGAATGTGTGATGCGGAAGCTCAGAATGCATGTATTCATCCATTCGTGCGCAACACGGTAGGCAGCATGGATTTCGGAGGAAGCACCCTCAATAAATATTATTCTCACAATAATCAACCCGGAGGTTCGGAAAGAAAGACTTCTGATGTATTTGCACTGGCAACAGCTGTACTTTTCCAAAGTCCTGTACAACATTTTGCTATGGCACCTAACAATCTGACGGATGCTCCGGAATGGGCGGTTGATTTTATGAAGAATGTACCGACAACTTGGGATGAGATAAGGTTTATCGATGGATATCCGGGAAAATATGTTGTAATGGCACGTCGTAGCGGTGACAATTGGTATATAGCCGGGATAAATGCCGAAGCCCAGCCTCAAACTCTCGAGATCGTTCTGCCCGAGGAGATGGCAAATGCGGAAACACTCTGCCAATATGCCGATGATAAGAATCTAACGGGATCAGTCAAAGAGATAAAGGCGGGTAAAAAGGGAACAGTCAAAGTTACCATTCCTACCAACGGAGGTGTAGTAATCAAGAATCAGTAAAGATAAAATATCATGGAATTAGCATTAAACACAGGTAAAACAGCTGAGGCAAAAGGTTTCTACAAGCTGTCAATGCTGCAATGTGTGGGATTTGGTTCCGGCGACCTCGCTCAGAATCTTATCTATCAGACCATCAGCATGTATCTTTTATTCTTCTATACGAATGTATATGGTCTTGATCCTGCAGTGGCAGCCGTAATGTTTCTGATTGTCAGAATCATCGATGTTATTTGGGATCCTTTGGTAGGCACATTTGTAGATAAGCATGACCCCAAGATGGGTAAATACCGCTCCTATCTTATTCTGGGAGGTATTCCATTGACAGGTTTTGCAATCCTTTGTTTCTGGAACGGGTTTTCGGGTTCATTACTATATGCCTATATCACTTATGTAGGTCTTTCGATGTGTTATACTTTGGTCAATGTGCCTTATGGAGCTCTCAATGCTTCTCTGACCAGAGACACGGCAGAAATCACCAAATTGACTTCCGTGCGCATGTTTATGGCGAATGTGGGCGGACTTGCTGTAGGTATGGGTATTCCTATTGTATTGAAGATGTTCGATCCTCTCGAGACCGAAGATATGTCAACTCACGACAGTGCATGGCTATGTACAATGGCAATATATGGAGCCATAGGACTCATGCTTCTCATATTCTGTTTCTCTCAGTGCAAGGAAAGAGTTGTAATGGACAAGGCTGAGACCGAAAACGTAAAAGTATCAGACTTATGGATGGAATTTGTTCACAACCGTCCTCTTCGTATTTTGGCATTCTTTTTCATCACAGCATTCGGCATGATGGCAATCGCTAATTCTGCCGGAGCCTACTATGTCAATTATAATATGCACGGTAGTGCTGCTGAACTTTCCATATTTATGGGACTCGGATCTATTCCCGCATTCATTTTCATGCCTATGATCCCTTCAATAAAGAAGATGGTGGGCAAAAGAGGTATGTTTAATATCTTCTTGGTGACTGCCATTGTCGGTATGGCACTGCTTTATATCGTATCTGTAGTTCCGTCGTTGAAACATATGTGGCTTGTATATATAGCTCAGTTTATCAAATCAACAGGCGTGATTGTTGCCACCGGTTATATGTGGGCACTTGTACCGGAAGTGATATCTTACGGCGAATATACACATGGGCGCCGTATTTCCGGTATTGTAAATGCACTTACAGGCATCTTCTACAAGGCTGGCATGGCTTTGGGTGGTGTAGTGCCGGGTCTGGTTCTGGCATTAGTTGGTTTCCAGAGTGAGGCAGTACAGCAGACTCCTTTTGCACAACAAGGAATTCTATGGCTCGTAGCAGTGATTCCCGCACTTCTTCTGATTCTCGCTATGTTCATTATCTCCAAATATGAACTTACTGACGAACGTATCGATAAGATAAACCGGGAGATTGAACAAAGACACAATGCATAATGGCGCAACGTAAGAATAAGAACTGATACAACAATACAATATATCGTATGACTAAAAAGATGATCACTGCAGCACTCTTCTTAGTGTGCCTTCATATATCATGTACTTCAACTCCGGAACAGCCGGTGACCGTAAAGGATCACTTCAAGGATGACTTTCTGATTGGCGCTGCAATTCCTGTCAGACATGTAAACGGGCTCGATCCAAAAGCTGATTCAATAGTCAGTCTCCATTTTAACTCCATAGTTGCTGAAAATTGCATGAAGCATGAGGAGATTCAACCCGAGGAAGGGAAATTTCTATGGGAAGATGCCGATAAATTCGTGAAATATGGCGAAGACCGGAATATGGCGATAATTGGGCATGCCCTTGTGTGGCATTCTCAGCTTGCCCCTTGGTTTGCTATTGATGAAGAGGGCAATCTTGTAAGCCCGGACGTTCTCAAAGAGCGTATGAAGACTCATATCTTTTCCGTAGTCGGGAGGTATAAAGGCAGGATAAAAGGTTGGGACGTGGTCAACGAGGCGATTGAAGATGACGGAAGCTACCGTAAGTCTCCTTTCTATCAGATTCTTGGGGAGGAGTACATTCCGATTGCTTTCGAATATGCCCATGAAGCGGATCCGGATGCAGAACTCTATATCAACGACTTTTCGATGTTCCTTCCGGCAAAGAGGGAGGCTTATGTGAAGATTGTTGAAGATCTGAAGAAACGGAATCTTAGAATAGACGGAATAGGTATGCAGAGCCATATCGGTATGGATTACCCGGTGTTGGATGAATACGAAAAGAGTATAGTGGACTTTGGGAAAACCGGTTGTCATGTCATGATCACAGAACTTGATATGTCGGCTCTTCCTACCCTTCACAGGAGTGCCAATATCTCCGAGCGCAGAATGCCTACGCGGGAAGAAATGGAAAAGATGATGGAGAAATATAACCCCTATACTTCCGGTCTTCCTACAGAAGTTAGCGAGTCTTGGAACAACCGCATGGATTCTGTATTGAATCTATATAAAAAACATTCCGATGTGATTTCTCGTGTCACTTGGTGGGGGACACAGGACGGTATGTCTTGGAAAAATAATTTCCCCATCCCCGGGCGTACTGACTATCCTCTGTTGTTTGACAGGGAGTATAATATGAAGCCCTTTATGGCAAAAGAATTGGCAAGTGAAGAGAAGAATTGATAATAAAAAACAAAAATATTATGACACCTCAAAAACCTGAAAAGAGATACTTATTCCCGGATGATTACATGGCTGATCCCAGCGTTCATGTTTTCAATGGGAAGATATATATCTATCCTTCTCACGATTGGGAATGTGAAAATGTTGAAAACGATAACGGCGACCAGTATGTGATGAAAGATATGCATGTGTTGTCAATAGATGGTGATCCGATGACGGGAAAAGTCACTGACCATGGAAAGGCTCTCGATATTGCAGATATCCCTTGGGCGGGACGCCAGCTTTGGGATTGTGACTGTGCCGAAAAAGACGGCAAATATTATCTTTATTTCCCTTTGAAAGATAAGAATGATATTTTTCGTATAGGAGTTGCTATATCGGATAATCCCGCAGGTCCGTTTATCGCTGAACCGGATCCTATCAGGGGAAGTTATTCTATGGATATCTGCGTGTTGAAAGACGGAGGTGAATATTATCTTTACTTCGGTGGCCTCTGGGGTGGACAACTTCAGCGTTACCGTGACAATAAAGCTCTTGAAAGTGCAGAGTTACCCGAGGGTGAAGAACCGTCACTTCCGAGCCGTTGTGCACGTCTGAGCAAGGATATGCTTCAGTTTGCAGAGGAGCCACGTCCCATACAGGTGGTTGACGAAGAGGGAAATCCGCTGAAAGCTAATGACCCTCACAGATTCTTTGAGGCATCATGGGTACACAAATATAACGGCAAATACTATTTCTCATATTCTACGGGTGACAGCCACCTGCTTTGTTACGCCGTTGGTGATAATCCTTACGGACCTTTTGTATATCAGGGAGTGATCCTGACTCCGGTAGTTGGTTGGACCACTCATCATTGTATAGTAGAATATGATGGCAAATGGTATCTCTTCCATCATGACAGTGTACCCTCCGGAGGTAAGTCTTGGCTGCGTAGCCTCAAGGTTTGTGAACTTACCTATGATGAAAACGGAAAGATCCTGACCATAGACGGTGAGGGTTGTTGAATATAAACCTAATTTCCACGGTAAAAATCCTACTGTATGCGATTTGTCAAACATGCATTAGCCTGCCTATTGTCACTCCCCGGACTGTGTGCTTCCGCCTCAGCTCCTTTGGTAGAATTCATTACACCCACGATAGTTAGGGTCAGATGGTCTCCGGATGGAACTATCACCGATAATGCCACTGGTGTATGTGTCTATAAACCTATGCATGTTGATGTGAACACGTTTAACAAATACGGTTATACAGTTATGCAGTCGGATTCACTTACTGTCGAAATAGCAAATGATACGGGTCGCATTACGTTTTCAGATACCAAACTGTATAATGATACTACCATTGCACAGATTGGACTGTGTGCAGAATGGATAGATCCTCACCGCTGCGATACTGTGGTAAGAGAGAAAATTATCTATGATGACAGTACCGCCCGAATGGAGCAGACAGCTAATGGTATGGTGACTGTAAAGGATGAGATAAGACGCGACACGGTGGGAGTTAATAAACGTTTCAGCGCCTCCTTTCTGACAGGCGGTAAAGAGGCACTTTATGGATTAGGTTCACATATGGAAGACTATATGAATCTATCCGGGAAAACCCTCTATCTAACCCAGCATAATCTGAAAGCATTTGTCCCGATGCTTGTGTCAACATGGGGTTACGGTCTTCTGTTTGATGCAGGTTGCTCTATGAAATTTGAGAGTAAGCCGGTTGAAGATGCTATTATGGATGGTGTTCCGCTCATTTACCGGACCACCATTGAGATGGAGGCTGCAAATATTCTCGATTATTATTTCATCAAAGGTTCGACCCCGGAGAATGTTATAGGCGGCTACAGGTATCTGACAGGTGACGTCTCGATGATGCCGAGATATTTGTTCGGTTATATTCAGTCAAAAGAGAGATATGTTTCCTCGGATGACATTATCAATACCCTGAAGGAATATAGACGCCGGCATGTGCCTATTGACATGATTGTTCAAGACTGGAACTATTGGCCACAGGGTTGGGGATATATGAAAATGAACCGGGACTATTATCCTGACCCCAAGGCACTTGCTGATTCTGTTCACGCTCTTGATGCCAAACTTATGGTCAGCATATGGCCTAATCCTCAATATTGTCCCGAAGAGGAGGATTTCCGTAAACGAGGTTTTATACTGGAGCATTCCGTATATGATGCTTTCAATCCGGATGCCCGCGATCTTTATTGGCAATATGCTGACAACGAATTTTTCAGCAATGGATTTGATGCATGGTGGTGTGACAGCAGTGAGCCCCTTGACGGAGATTGGAACCAGTTACCCCCTCCTGAGAACGGTAAGCTATATTCATGGAACGACCATGAGAGGAGATGGCGTCTGAATGATGAAGTGCTTTCTGAATCTTTAGGTGCCGAGAGGGCCTGTCTATATTCCCTCAATCATTCAAAAGGAATTTATGAACATCAACGTGCCGCTACAGACAAGAAAAGGGTAGTGAATCTAACACGTTCTACATTTGCCGGACAACAACGTTACGGCACCATAGTCTGGAATGGTGACACGCATGCCTCATGGGAATCCTTCCGGCAACAGATTCCCGCGGGGCTTAATTATTACGCTACAGGAAATCCCTACTGGACAGTGGATGTAGGATGCTTCTTCACACGTGAAGATCCCAGGTGGTTTTATAGAGGTGAGTTTCCACAAGGGGTTGAGGATGATGGTTACAAGGAGTTCTATACCCGCATGTTCCAGTGGGCGACATTCCTGCCGGTGATCAGGAGCCACGGCACCGATACTCCGAGAGAAATATGGCAATTTGGAGAAGAGGGAACGCCCTATTACGATGCCCTGCTTAAGATGATAAAATGCCGCTACGAGTTGTTGCCGTATATTTATAGCCTTGCAGCAGCACAGACTTCAGGAGGCTATTCCATGGCTCGGCCGCTTGCTTTCGATTTTCCGAAAGATGAAAGGGTGCATGATCTCAAAGATCAGTATATGTTTGGCGATTTTATGGTTTGTCCCGTTACTTATCCGGGGGCTTCGTCTCGTGAGGTATATCTTCCGGAGAATGAAGGAGGCTGGATTGACTATTGGACCGGTGACCGTCTGCTCGGAGGAGCTACGGTTACGGCTAATGCTCCACTTGACCTTTTGCCAGTGTTTGTAAAAGCGGGAAGTATAATTCTAACGACGGAAGCTGCCGAACATAGCGGTGCCTCGGTTAGCCAGCCTGTAAACGTGACGGTGGTTTCGGGGAAGGATGCTGAATTTGTTCTTTATGATGATGCCGGAGATGGATACGGCTTTGAAAAAGGTGAGAGCATGAGAATAAAATTCAATTGGGACGATAAGGAGAATCGGCTCACTCTTTCAGATTCAGATGGAACATATCCGGAGGCACCGGCAAAACGCATATTCAATATTTCTGCAAATGGAAAAGAGAAGAAGATTGACTATACGGGAAAGAAAAAAGTCGTGAAATTTTAATTATCTACCTATGGTTTTACGTTCAAAACCTGTAACCTATAATTCTGAAAATAAAATAAGCTGAAATACACATGAAATGGTTTAGACATATTGGATTGATGGCTGTGTTGACGGTTCTCCCCGCACTGGCGCAATCCGTTGATGTAAAATTCTATACTCCTGAGATTGTAAGGATTCAGAAATATCCGGAAGGTAAAGAGGCTTTCCAAAGGGAATCTCTTGTAGTTATAGCTCACCCTGAGAATGTAAAATATTCGAAAAGCAAGAAAGGTGAAGAGACTGTATACAAAACAAGTTCCCTGACTGTTGAAGTGAATGAAAAAACTGGGAAGGTAAGTTTTTATAAACCTGACGGGAGCCTGTTGTTGGCAGAAGGTAATTATTCTTTTACTCCCATAGCAGATGGTATAGACAAGGGATCCTATAAGGTTATGCAAAGTTATTCCCTTGAAGCGGATGAACCGATCTACGGTATAGGAATGCTTCAGAATGGTAAGATGTCACAACGTGGAGAACACCGCCTTATGCAGCAATCCAATCTGGAGGATTTTGCACATTTTTTCCAAAGTATCAAAGGTTATGGAATTTTCTGGGATAATTACTCACCGACATATTTGAACGATAATGCTACTCTTGAACTTGAAAGCCAAGTAGGTGATTTGGTAGACTATTATTTCATGTATGGAGGAAATGCCGACGGGGTGATTGCCGATATGCGTTATCTTACCGGTAAAGTGCCGATGTTGCCTCTCTGGACTTACGGCTTCCATCAGAGCCGTGAAAGATATAAGACTCAGGAGGAATTCAGGGAGGTAATAGATAAATATAGAGAGCTGGGCATACCCTTCGACGGCATAATTCAGGACTGGCAGTATTGGGGAAGCAATTACACTTGGAATGCAATGGAATTCATCAGCCCCGATTTTAATCGTGCTCAGGAGATGATTGACCATGCGCACGATAATAACGCACATGTAAGTATCAGTATATGGTCAAGTTTCGGTCCTGAAACAAAACAATATAAAGAACTAAAAGAGAAAGATCTATTATTTTCTTTCGAAACATGGCCTGAATCAGGGCTCACGGATTGGCCCCCGCGTAGGGATTACCCATCGGGTGTAAGAGTATATGATTGCTATAGTGATACTGCCCGTCAGATCTATTGGAAACATCTTAAGCGCCTTCACAATATGGGGATAGACGCATGGTGGATGGACTCAACAGATCCGGATCATGCACAATATAAGGATTCTGATCTTGATGAGGAATGCTCTGCCGGCTCATTCCGCTCGGTGAGAAATCTGTTCCCCTTCATGACTGTAGGAGGGGTCGACATGAACCAGCGAGCAGAAGATAAGGATAAAAGAGTTTTCATTCTGACTCGGTCTTTTTTCGGTGGTCAGCAACGCTACGGTGCAAACACATGGAGCGGTGATGTCGGCAGCTCTTGGGAATCGCTTCGCAATCAAGTACCTTTGTGTCTCAATCATACCTTGACCGGAAATCCTAATGTAAATACGGATATTGGTGGATTCTTTGCGGGAGCGTATAACCGTGGCTGGGGAGATAATTCAGCGACTTCTAATCCTCAATTCCAGGAACTTTATACCCGATGGATGCAGTTCGGTCTATTTAATCCGATGATGCGTAGCCATGGAACTGACGTTTACAGGGAGATTTATTATTATGGCGAAGAAGGAGAACCTGTTTATGATGCCCTTGTCGACGCAATAAAATTCCGCTATCGTTTGCTCCCTTATATCTATAGCACTGCGCGTAGAGTAAGTGAGGATGATGATAGCTACATGCGTGCCTTATTCATGGATTTTAAGGATGACAAGAACACTTGGGACAATAACCGTCAGTTTATGTTCGGCAGGAATCTGCTCGTATGCCCGGTGGTAGAACCGTTGTTCACAGAGGAAAAAATTGTAAAGACTGACGAGATGAGCGGTTGGAATAAAGATGCCAATAACGGACAGGGAGGTTGGGAACCGGTTGATTGGAATCAGGATAAAACCTATGAGGTATATCTTCCTGCAGGCACAGATTGGTATGATTTCTGGACAAATGAAAAATTGGATGGTGGTCAGACCGTCAAAGCCGCAGCTCCGATATCAAGATCTCCACTTTACGTAAAGTCAGGCAGTATCCTCCCATTGGGTCCGGATATGCAATATTCAAATGAAAAACCTTGGGATCTGATTACTCTCAATATATACCCCGGTGCCAACGGAGAATTTGTACTGTATGAGGATGAAGGTGATAATTACAATTATCTTGAAGGGAAGTATTCGGAAATCCCAATGAAATGGAATGACCGGAGCCACACTCTTACTATCGATGCCAGAAAAGGAGAATTTGACGGAATGCTTAAAAACCGTGTTTTCCGTGTGACTACTCCCGATGGAAAATCAAAGGACATTCCCTACAACGGTAAAAAGACAATTGTAAAAATGTAATTTTACATGAATAAGAGATTAATATCGGTTGTAATTACCGTCTTCACCTGTTTGCAAACGTTTCCCATAACTTCTCCCAACGGAAGAATTGTTCTTGACGAAGCCGGTGGGAGAGGATTGGAAATTAAATGCAATATTAACAACATTATAACCCCGATGGTGACGCTTCTTATAGAAGGTGCATCACCATTAGGGGAAGTCTCCTCGCACCATATCGGTTACTGGATGAAAACCGGGAAAAAGAAGTGGTGTACAAATGAATACATTGAACAGACCTACCGACTTACTTCAGGAGATACGCTTTATATGCGCCTCTACAACGACGGGGCGGCATGGAAAAAAAGCGGTAGTTCAACAATAGAATTAATGTCGCCTGAACATTGTTGGTTGCAGGAATGGAGTGAAGCTTACGAAGGCTTTTTTCAAAAAGATTCTGATCCGACAGGCAAAAGATTTGGCTATCCGGCTCTGATAGAATATCGGGACGGAGTATTTGCCCTTCTGACAGAATCAGCCATATCTGCCTACGAAGCCGGAACCAGCATGTATTATGCCGGAGATCTTGATAAAAGTTCTAACCCTGTATTTGAACTCAAGCCTGACGGACCGGAAAACGGTGGATGGCAGACGCTCATCGCAGGGTCGCTAAACAATGTAGTGGAATCAACTTTGGTGACAGATAATTCCGAACCATGCATACTTGGAGATTCATCATGGGTTGAACCGGGAGTGGCGGCATGGGTATATTGGGCATATAATCATGGGTCGAACGATTTCAACATCATTAAGCAATACGTCGATCTTGCTTCAGAACTTAAACTTCCTTATGTTCTCATAGATGCTGAGTGGGATGAAATGAAGGATGGAAAGACGGTAGAAGATGCGGTTGCTTATGCTGTTGAAAAGGGAGTGAAACCTATGATTTGGTATAATTCTTCTATAGGATGGGTTAATGGTGCGCCCGGACCCAAATACCGTCTCAATACTCCTGAAAATCTTGAAAAAGAATTTGCTTGGTGTGAGAAGATCGGAGTTAAGGGAGTAAAGATAGACTTCTTCTGTGGAGATATCAATAAGAATTTCCGATTTATGAAGGAACTTCTTGATGCCGGAGCTCGACATCATCTTCTTGTAAATTTTCATGGAGCTACGGTGCCGAGAGGATGGCAGCGCACCTATCCGAATTTTGTCACCAATGAAGGCGTTTATGGTGCGGAATGGTATAATAATGTTCCGACCTTCACAGACAAGGCGGCTTCTCACAATGCCACGTTGCCTTTTACAAGAAAT
>CAZXHO010000028.1:0-13683 GCA_964640365.1 uncultured Sangeribacter sp.
AAGGCTCATCAAAGAGCCGGATAATGAGTACGATAAGGAAACCATTCGGGTGGAATTTAGAGGGCTAGGTAAGATTGGATATATGGCAAACAGTCCGCATACGGTTATCGGGGAAAGCTGCAGTGCAGTGCAGGGTGGATGTATGACCTGATGAAGAAGAAAGCAAAGGGCAAGATTCTTCTCGTAACTCCTTGCGTTTTACGCGAGTTGGAGGAGGCCTAAGGAGCTATGGCAAGATTTTTGTATTGGGTAAAAAATGTCTGCGAGGAAATTACAGATTCTGCAGGAGTTTCTGCGTAACCTGCCCTTATTACGAGAGATGCAAAGAGGGTGGTGTGCTGGACTTGTCGCCCTTCGGCTGTAATTGTTGTAAGGTTGCTGTAATTTACCCATGGCGGGTGACAATGTTCTCCATATGTGGTATAATATGTCGAATGGTAAATTTTCGATTTATTATTGCCATTCGCCGCTCGTCAAATGAGCAAACCTATTCTTCTCGCTAATACTCATCCTATCGTGACATAGGAGGTGCCATGCCAAAGGGAGCGAACTAGAAGCTGAAACTGTACTATCTGAGCCGCATTATGACAAAGAAAACGGATGATGAGCATGTGCTGTCCATGCCGGAGCCCAGCGGTATCTGGAGGAATACGGAGTGACTGCTGACCGTAAGAGCCTTTATGGCGATCTGGAGATCTTTCGGGTATTGGGTATAGATGCAATCAGCGAAAAGGGTGTCCGGGATTATGTCTAAAAGGATATTCCTAATGTCCATCGGAGTGATAGAGATGATCAATGCCCGCTGCGGATGTGGCTTTCAGCGATCAATTCCTTGACGAGATATTCTCTCTGGGTACAAGTGTCAGGATCATCGGACCAGAGGAAGTGGTTGAGAAGTATGCGGGAGAGGTGGGGCATTATCACAGATGTATTGGGAAGACGAAAGGTAACATGTGAAAACGCTATAGTATATTGTCACATTGGCGTATTTGCGCTGCTGTCTATGTGCCATCCATTTCCAGCGGAGTTAGTGTTCTTGAAAAAACAGGGCAGTCTATGTTAGAATTGACAGGGAAAACGAGCAGCAATGCTCTCTTATATGTTCGTCAGTTATGAGAACTTTGCGGCGTTTCGGGAGAAGGCGGTTGGGGATGTCGTGGAGATTACCGGCAGAAATGGTAAGAAGATTGAGCGACGGGAAATGAGGATTCTATGATTGAAAAAATTTGTCCGATTCATAATGTTCCCGTGTTTGGTGAAAAATGTCCGATGCGGGGGTGCGGGGCAAGACCGATTGTTTCAACCACAGTATATTGGTGCGCTAAATGCCGGGTTCCTTCCTTTGAGAAAACCTGTGCCGTGTGCGGAGATGACTGTGGCTACATGGCAACGGATGTCAGACCGGTATTCCCGGAAGAAAAGCTATTATTAGGGATATTAATGGACGTAGATGATCCGCATTCTCTTGAAAATGCCTCCGTTTGGAATAGTAGCAGTGGGTATTATGTAGATGGCCGGAGAGTGGAATTGGCTGTCAAAGAGATTAATGCGATGCCGTTAAAACATGTCGCAAAGATCAAGAGCAAGTATGACAGGGAATATCAGAATATAGACAGAACATACTTTGACGGAATGATGGAACGCTTTATTGAGTGCAATCGGGAAAGATATTTACAGATAACAGATGAGGCCATCAGCTACATTCAGAGTTTTGAAGACAGATACTCCAAGGATGAAATGTATATATCCTTCAGCGGCGGCAAGGATTCAACGGTCACATCTGACTTAGTGGCCAGGGCGTTTGCATCTAATAAGATTATACATATATTTGGGGATACCACACTAGAGTTCCCCTTAACATACGATTATCGGGAGAGATTCGCAAAAACCCATACGGTGCTTAGGGCAAAGAATCATGAAAAGAATTTTGAAGATCTGTGTGAACAAATAGGACCACCCAGCCGTGTCATGAGATGGTGCTGTACAGTTTTTAAGACAGGGGCCATCACGAAAACATTGTCACAGGTTTTTAAGGATAAGACCAATGTACTGAATTGTTATGGAATAAGAAAGAGCGAATCCACATCAAGAAGTAAGTACGACAGGGAGAGTGAAAGTCCAAAAATCACGATGCAGACAGTGGTTTCCCCAATCATAGATTGGATAGACTTCGATGTATGGCTGTACATATTATCTACGGGAATTGACTTTAACGAGGCGTACAAGCTGGGATATTCGAGGGTTGGCTGCTGGTGCTGCCCGAATAATGGCGCATGGTCAGAGTTTTTATCCAAAGTGCATATGTATGATAAATCAGAGCATTGGCGCAGCATACTTGTAGATTTTGCGAAGAAAATAGACAAGCCTGATCCAGAGGAGTACATAGATTCTGGTAATTGGAAGGCGCGGCAAGGAGGACAAGGGCTTGAAATAGCGAATACATCTATTATCAGGTTTGAACCGTGCGCGACAGAAGATAATGCTTTCAATTATGAATTACAAAACCTGATTACGGAAGATTTGTATGAACTGTTCAAGCCGTTTGGGTATATCAATAAGGAGTTGGGAAACAAACGCCTGGGTGAAGTGTATGTGATGGACAGGCAGGGAAATATCGTATTAGTTCTACAGGGACGTATTGGAACAAACCGCTTAAAAGTTACGATAAAGAAAACGAACATTGCCGGCGCAAACAGTTTATTGACGGCAGAACAGAAAATCAAGTGTCAGCTTACCAAATATCAGATGTGTCTGGGATGCAAGGCTTGTACAAGTGTCTGTAAGCATAATGCAATAAGCATTCACATGATTGATAATGCGGATGATGAGCAGACACTGATTTATCAAATAGATGATGACAAATGCCTAAGATGTACCGAGTGTGTGGATCACTTTAATGCGGGCTGCTATATGAGAAAAGTTTTAACAATCAAGAGGAACTAGAACATGGCACTCATACGATTAAAAGGACATGAAAAATTTCATCTCCGCGAGGGATGGATTACTAAGGGATTATATGGTGTTCAGAAGGATCCCAAAGTGTTTGCTGGAAATGATGGACCGGATCAATTAGGCGTAGGTACGAACATGGTGAAATCCATAAGGTTCTGGATGCTGGCGATGGGCCTGATTACGGAGAATCAGAGGAGTGGTGCGGTTTTAACCCCAGTGGGAAATCTGATAGCAACTTATGATGCGTATCTGGAGGACTATTTTACGCTTTGGTTACTGCACTCATATGTTGCAAAAAACGAGAACAGGGCAATAGCATGGTATTTGTTCTTTAATAAGTGTGATATCAACGAATTTACAAAGGATGAGATATTTGCGGTGATAAAAAAAGAACTCATCGCATACGCAGGAACGGATGAGTTTCCAGAAACCTCATTAAAAGATGATTTGGATGTTTTGCTTAATATGTATAGCAAGGAAAAGACGATTGATGATCCGGAGGATAAAAACAGATGCCCGCTGGTCGCATTAAATCTTATCCGGCGAGATAAGGATTTGTACATAAGATTACAGCCAGATATGAGGCATTTTCAAGATGATATATTGCTTTACGAATTGAGCATTGCATTAGAAGACAGCCAATCGGTAAGCATAGAGTATATAGCGGAATTGGCCGGAAATATTTATCACCTTACGAAAGTGACGGTCAATAATATTTTGGATCGCTTAGACAATGCAGGATATATCACGGTCGATCGAACTGCTGGTCTGGATGAGATTTATAAGGCTTCTATTGGGATGCCCGTTCAAATTTTACAAGATTACTACACAAGGTAGGTAGAGGCATGGCGTTAAAAGATTATATAAAATTCAATACAGATTTTAGAAATTCTGTAAATCTGTACTTGGATTTGAATAAAATCGAAAAAATAAACAGCTATATCTTCACAAAATCATCTATTGATATTCTTGAGCAATATGTGGATTCGGTTATTGATAATAAGCAGCAGTCTACGCTGTTAATAGGGCCATATGGAAAGGGGAAATCACATCTTTTACTTCTTTTGCTGGCGGCGCTATCTATGCCAAGGTCAAAAGAGAATGACTCTGCGATGAAAAACCTGACAAAAAGAATTGAGAAGGTCAATTCGCAGGCTGGTGCGAAGTTCGGGCAGGTATGTAAGGGCAAGAGGTATCTGCCTGTGCTGATTATGAGTACACAGGGGGATCTCAACCAGGCGTTTCTGATAGGGTTAAATGAAGCGCTAAAGAGAAACAAGCTTACGGAACTTGCGCCAGAAACATTTTATACATATGCGGTATCCATGATTACGCTGTGGCAGAATGAGTACCCCAAGACATATACAGAATTCCAGGAGTTGTTAAAAGAAAAGAAAAAGTCCGCATCGGATGTATTGTCTGCGCTTAAAAACTGTGATGCTGAGGCGTTGGATGTGTTTCGAGAGATATATCCGGAACTGACATCCGGCAGCGTGTTCAATCCGCTGGTCGCGTCAGAAGTGCTTCCTATGTACAAAAATATTGCGGATAAACTTGTTGAAGAATACAATTATGCCGGAATTTATATTGTTTTTGACGAGTTCAGCAAATATATTGAGGGCCAGAACAACAAGTCAACAGGCAATAACATGAAACTGTTGCAGGATATGTGTGAACTTGCAAACGCATCAAAGTCTTCAAAGATTTTTTTGACGATGGTTGCACATAAGAGCGTTAAGGAATATGGGAAATACCTTTCTGCTGAAACAATCAATTCTTTTACGGGAATAGAAGGCCGGATTAAAGAGGTATTGTTTGTTACATCTTCCAAGAACAACTATGAACTGATTCAGAATGCCATCCGTAAAAATGATGACTGTTTTTCTGACCCGAATATTTCTATTCATGTGGATGACAATGTAGTTGCTGAGAATTATAGGCTGGCGGCCTTTTCGGAATTTACAAAAAAGGATTTCAAAGAACTTGTGGTGAAAGGTTGTTATCCGTTGAGTCCTACAAGCGCATATCTTTTATTGAATGTAAGTGAGAAAGTCGCTCAGAATGAGAGAACTTTATTCACTTTCATTTCAAAAGAAGAACAATATAGCATGGCAAAAGCAGTTAAGACAATGCCTGCTTCAAAGCGGTGGATTATTTCTGCAGATCTTATTTATGATTACTTTAAGGATTTGTTTAAGAAAGATGTGGCCAATGAATATATTCACAATGAATGGCTGAATGCAGAGTACGCATTAGGCGAAGTGAGCGATCAGAATCAAGCTAAGATGTTGAAGACGATAGCAGTCATTAACATTGTAAATAAAATGGATGAAATGCCTGCGGACTTCTCAACCTTGCACTTGGCGGCGGATGTGCCTGATTCGGATGCTACACTGCAGGAACTTTGTGGCAAAGGCTTGATCTACAAAAAGGGTTCCAATAATTGCTATGTATTCAAGACGAGAGCAACATCCGAATTAAAATCGGAAATCAGGCGGAGAGTAAAGATTCACGGTGACAGGGCGAATGCAAATCAGGTCTTTGCGAATGTCTCGGATGTACAGTACATATTGCCGAAGCATTATAACCTTGAATATGCTATGACACGGTACTTTTTCTATGAATATATGAGCGTGGAAGAATTTCTTGATATCGACAACTTGGAGGTTCTGCTGGAGCGGGAAACGGTTTGCGATGGGAAAGTGCTAGCTTTGTATTCAAAAAAAAATACTGACTATTCCGCACGGATAGAAAAGAAGCTTAAATCAAGCAAGTGTGAGCGGCTAGTGGTTGTTTACACCACGAAACAGATGCTGTTGGAACAGCAAATCCAGGAGTATGAAATAATTCAGGAGTTAAAGAAGGATAAGGCTTTTTTCGCGCAAGAAGAAAACAAAGTTTTATTAAAGGAGCTGCCAATCATAGAGGAGGACTTACAGAGAGAAATAGGCGGATATCTGGATGTATGCTTTGATGATGGCGCGGATAAATATGTTTTTTATTTTGCCAAGCAGAAATTAAAGGTTGAAAACAGGGTTAGGCTGTCGGATGTCGCTGATTTGATCTGTAGCAGTGCATATTCGTATACAATGGCAATTAATAACGAGCTAATCAATAAAGAGAACATCTCGACGGCACCGATTAAGAAAGCACGGAAAGCCATTATTGAGAAATTGCTGAATGGTGATTCTTTTGAAGAGTATTTATGCGGAACAAGCGCAGAGGCGACCATATACCGTGCATTGTTCGTCGGAACCGGCATCAGACAGAACGATTATGCTAAAAATGTTGAGGGAGTCCTAATGGTTTTTGATAAGTTTATTGTAGGGTCATGCGATAAAAAGCAGTCGCTGGCCTTGCTGGTGGACGAATTAACAAGTGTTCCGTTTGGCATGCGCAGAGGGGTAATACCGATTTATCTGGCGTATTCGCTTAGCCTGCGCAGGGAAGATATTGTGATTTATTTTGATAAAAAAGAAATGCAGCTTAACGCGGATATCATACTCAATATGTGCGAAAGGCCGCAGGAGTATTCTATCTTTATCTCACTTGAAGATGTGATGAAAGAAAAATACATAGATGAACTCTGCGCTTTGTACAGGGTGCCAAAGGCTGAGAGCCTGACTGATTCAAGGCTTCAGAACATTTTAGTTGCAATGCAAAGATGGTTTAGGGCATTACCTCAAGTTACTAAGAATATCAAGCACCAGGAGGAGTACATGGGAAATGCCGAGTTGAGCCGTGCGTTTCCAAGGGTCAGGAGTATCCTGCAGAATGTTGAAGCCAATCCATATGAGGCGTTGTTTGTAGAGCTTCCGAAAGCATTTTCGTGCGGAGAAGACTTGGAGCAGATTGCAAAACTGCTTTCAGAGTTAAAAATGAAACTTGCCGGATATTATGATTGGATGACTCAAAAAGCCGTATCAAAAACAATAGAGGTTTTCGACAAAAGTGGAAAAAGGGATTTGAACCATGCGCTGAGAGAGTGGTATGACAAACAGAGTTCTATGGCAAAGCAAGGACTTCATTCCAGCCAAATAACAGGACTGATGAATACAATAGATAGAAATAATTTATTTGATGATGGAGAACTTGTGAAGAAAGTAATTCATGCTGTGACAGATATATATATCGATTCGTGGAATGATACAACTATTGAAGAATACCTTGATACACTACAGCGGGTAAAAGAGCAAATTGAGCGTATGAGTGATGAGCGGGGTAGTGTTGGAAATTTGGAACTGTCGTTTGTTGGTAAGTCTGGCAAAACTATCACTCGGTATTATGAACCTATCAGTGAGGGAACAGGGGCAATCCTGAAAAACATATTATCCGATACATTGGATGATTTCTCGGATTTGTCCGTGAATGACAAAGTAGCCATTCTGTTAGAGATGATAGAAAAGGAGCTTGGGTAAGGAGAAATGCAGGATGATTTATTTGGATAATGCTGCAACAACTTTTCCGAAATCGGAGGGTGTATATCGCGCACTAGACACTGCAAATAGGGAACTGGCTTTCAATGCCGGGAGAGGTTCTTATGTGAGCGCGAGAAAAGCTACAGAGCTGATTGATGTCACTAAGAATCAGATATTGAAGCTGGTAACTGCCCCGGATAATGCCGTAGTAGTTTTCACGCCGTCGATCACCGTGGCATTAAATGAGATTTTACAAGGAATAGAGTACCTGGAGGGCGATAATATATACCTCTCTCCTTATGAGCATAATGCAGTTGCCAGGACAGCGCATTTATTGGAAGCGCGGAGCCGTGTAAATGTAATTGAGATTCCTCTTAACACTGACACTTTGGAGATTGACATCGACAAACTAAGGTATATGTTTGCAACACATCCGCCAAAGTGCGTGTGTTGTACGCATATCAGCAATGTAACGGGGTACATTTTACCGATTAAAGAGATTTTTGGCGCGGCAGAAAAATATAATGCAGTAACTGTGTTGGATACTGCCCAATCTCTGGGTGTAGAGGCAATATGCAGTCAAGAAATTAATATCTCGTTTCTGGCGTTTGCCGGACACAAGGCATTATATGGCCCGATGGGTATTGGCGGTTTTGTTGATTTCAAAAAGAGCAAATTACAAGAAGTAATCGTAGGCGGAACCGGGAGTAATTCTCTTTCATTGGATATGCCCAAAGAAAGCCCTTACAGATATGAGTCGTCAAGCTGTAATATAGTAGCCGTAGCAGGATTACATACCGCATTGGATGAAGTTGATGTTGAAGAAAATGCGAAAAAAGAAAAAGAGTTATTGGAGTATCTAATAGAGGAGTTAAGACTTATTGACGGCGTGGAGATATATACGCCAGCCAACTGCAATCATAAAAGCATAGTGTCAATCAACCTGAGAAATTATAAAGCGGATGAGGTGGCCGGGATTCTTGATCAGGATTTCGACATTGCAGTGAGGGCGGGATATCATTGCGCTCCTTTGATACATAAATGGATGAAAGATGAAGAATATCATGGAACCGTTAGAATCAGCGTTGGGAAATTCAATCAAAAAAGTGATATAGAGACTCTTGTGAACGCTATTAAGGAATTGTGTGAGGATTGATGCCGTGAGTTTTGAGATCTTAAGATTAAATGATGAATACAGAACGGCTATTGCGATTACATCCCGCGATTTTTACACGCCGATACTCAAATATGCCGTGAAATATGACAGGGCGGTAGGTTTCTTCTCATCTTCGTCCTTGGTACACATTGCGGAGGGACTTTTGCCATTTGTAAACCATGGAGGGAGCATGAGGCTGGTGGCATCTCCAATACTTAGCCAAGAGGATGTGACGGCTATCAGAGAGGGATATAAAAAGAGGGAGGATGTAATATTCGGGGCTATACAGAGAGAACTGTACGAACCCAATGATTTCAAGGAAAGTGAGCGGCTCAACCTCTTGGCAAACTTAATTGCGGATGGCCGCATGGATATTAAAATTGCTCTTGTAGAAAACAATCAGCATTATGGAATTTACCATGAAAAGATGGGGATTTTCTATGATGGGGACGGAAATAAAATAGCGTTCTCCGGGTCTAATAACGAAACTTACACGGGCATGGATGTTAATTATGAAGCCTTTGATGTGTTCTGTTCATGGAAAAACGAAAAGGATGCGGGACGCGTAGCGGGGAAAGAAGCAGCATTTGAACGGATATGGAACGGACAAGATCCGAAGGTGTCAACCTTAGAAATGCCGGAAGTTAAGGACTCTATATTAAAGAAATATATGCGGGAGAAGAAAGCGTATATTGAGTTTGATGAAACGCAGTTTATACCCGGCGAATGCAGTGATGCTTCGGAGATGGATGGAGAACTTATCAAAAGAGAAGTATATGGAGCAAGAGTTCCGGAAGACGTGCATCTGCATGATTATCAGGAAGAAGCAATAGAGCGATGGAAGGAACATGGTTTCAACGGGATTTTCGACATGGCTACCGGAACGGGAAAGACATATACAGGTTTAGGAGCGGTAGCGTGTCTTTCGGAATATGTGGGAGATAGTCTGGCAGTAATTATCGTGTGTCCGTACCAGCATCTCGTTGAACAGTGGAAAGAGGATATTGAACGATTTGGCATGAATCCCATCGTAGGGTACGGTGCAATTCCGGCAAAGCAATGGAAACCCCGATTGACGGATGCTATAAGAAACCACAAATTGAAAGTGAAGCGAAGGCAGTTCTTCTGTTTTGTAACTACCAATGCTACCTTTTCGGGGGAATTTGTCCAGGAGCAGATTGCCAAAATAAAGGGAAATGCGCTGCTGTTGGTAGATGAAGCGCATAACTTTGGCGCGGAGTATTTAAGGAGACTGCTGTCCCCCAAATTTAACTATCGGCTCGCCTTGTCCGCCACGCTTGACCGGCATGGCGATCCGGAGGGAACACAAGCGTTATATGATTATTTCGGTGAGAAATGCATTGAATATACGCTTGATCGGGCTATTGAAGAAAAGAAACTGACACCATATAAGTATTATCCGGTCATCGTCGCGTTGTCTGACGAAGAACGAATGCAGTATGACACATTATCCCGCCAGATAGCGAAGTGCATTATCAAGGGAAGAAATGGCCGGGTTAAGTTAAGCGAAAAAGGGAAACGTTTAGCCTTAGCCAGAGCTAGGATTGTTGCTGGGGCTGTAAGCAAGATACAGAAGCTTGAAGAATACATAGAGCCATATCGCAATGAAAAGCATCTCTTGGTATATTGCGGAGCTACCAGGCTGCTTGAGCAGAACGAAGATTATACGGAAGTCGATGCAGAGGATATAAGACAGATTGATGCAGTTACGGATTTGCTTGGAAACCGCTTGGGAATGAGCGTATCGCAGTTTACTTCCAATGAGAGTGTGGAGGAGCGGGCAATCTTGAAAGAGGAATACGCCAATGGTGATACATTGCAGGCTCTGATAGCGATTAAGTGTCTGGATGAGGGCGTGAACATTCCCAGGATAAAAGTTGCGTTCATCTTGGCAAGCACCACGAATCCCAAAGAATATATCCAACGGCGGGGGAGAGTGCTTCGATTGGCGCCAGGCAAGGAATATGCGGAGATATATGATTTTATTACGCTTCCAAGACCATTAGACGAGGTACACTCGTTGACGGAAGAAGAAATGAAACGAGAGCTTACACTTGTAAAAAATGAACTCTGCAGAGCGGAGGAGTTTTCTCGTATTGCAATGAATAGAGTCTCATGTATGGCGATTTTGGATGAAGTAAGAGAAGCGTATGACTTACAGGATTATATCTTAGATTTTGAGGAGGACTTTACTTATGGAGAACAATGAAATCGTGAATGGCATCGAAGTTGATGTGGACAAGGCGCAAAGGCTCATCAAAAAAGTCATCGTAAAGGAAAAGCGCAACTTGAGTACAAAAGAGTTTGGCGATGCGGAGATGGTAAAGAAAATAAAGAAGATGATTGAGGAGGAAGTAGAATGCTATTAAAAAGTATGAGTTTGACAAATTTCAGACAGTTTAATGGAGCACAGACGATTACCTTCTCAACTGATACGGAGAGAAATGTCACCGTGATAATGGGAGAAAACGGCTCCGGTAAGACAACTCTGGCACAGGCATTCACATGGTGTTTGTATGGAGATACAGATTTTGACGATCAGAATGTCCTCAACAAGGTAGTTGCTCAAGACATAGGCCCAAGCGGTGAGGCCATGGTTCAGGTCAAACTATCCATGGCACATATGGGGATTGATTATGTGCTTACCCGTGAGCAGAAATATACAACAGATTCCACAGGCAATCTGAAAAGACCCAACAATACCACATTCAAGATTCAGTATAAAAATGCTGATGGACAGCAGGATTTTGTTAAGGATACCGAGGTTGACCTGAGAATGAGGGAGATACTGCCCAAAGAGCTGGCAAAGTATTTTTTCTTTGATGGCGAGCGTATCGGAAACATGAGTAAGGAAATCCGCAAGGGAAAGAGTAAGGAATTTGCGGATGCGGTTAAAAGCCTCCTGGGATTGAGCGCGTTTACTGAGGCTTTAGATCATCTTGGCGGCAGGGCGCAGAATACGGTCATTAAAAGTTACGATAACGAATACAGCGCAGAGAGTGATTCTAAAATCGCCAAATACAGAAAAGAAATTGATGAATACGAAAAACGGCTGACGACAATAGAGAGCCGTCTGGCTGAAATTGATAATGAAGAATTTACCGCAAGTGAAAAAGCAAAGGAATATGACAGGAAGATTGCGGAGAATAAGGATGGTGAATCATTAGCCAAACGCAGGGAGACTCTTAAGAGTAAAATATCCGGTCTGATGGCAAGCAAGGTAAGCAGTACGGCCGGCGTCATTGATACCTTTAACCGGAAAGGCGCTTCATGGATGGCGACCAAGATGATTCACGATGCATTAAAGGAATTGGCCGAAGCAGATAAAATTGATACGGGAATTCCCGATATTCATGCTCGTACCATACAATACCTCATCCACAGGAAAACCTGTCTCTGCGGGGCTCCGATTGAATTTGGCAACAGGGAATATACAGAGTTGAATAAACTTCTGGATTATATTCCTCCTAAGAGTATAGGAACCTTAATAGGTCAATTTGTGAGAGAGTGCGAGCTAAAAAGTAACGGAGCGGCAGATGCCTTTGAGGATGTTGCTGGAAAGTTCAGTGTGGTAAGCGAATTTGATTCAGATTATGCTGAGTTGACGGGTGAAATCGAAACAATCAATAAGAAGCTGGAGGGGATGCTGAATGTTGGCGAACTTCAGAAAAAGTATGCTTTTTTCTGCAATGAGGTCCGCAAGCTGAGAGGGGAGCGGGATCGTCTGCTGGAGGAAAGAGGGGGCTTAGTCACTAAAAAGGATAGATGCGAAACCAACATAAACGAGCTGGTCCTTAAGGACGAGAACAACAGAAGGTTGGCCCGTTTCAAGGCGTATGCGACATATATGTACAGGTATTTGTATTCCGTATACAGTGAAAAGGAGACAGAAGTCCGTCAGAAATTGGAACTGACAGTAAATCATATATTTAAGGAAATCTACAATGGGGGCTTTTCGCTTGCCCTGGATGAAAAGTACAACATTCAGATCCAGGTTGACGATTTTGAGGGTTATTCCGGAGATGTGGAAACCTCGACCGCACAGAGCATTTCCGTTATTTTTGCCTTTATTGCCGGAGTAATCAAGATGGCGAGGGAGAATAATTCGGATGAAAATTCTATGTTAATGACGGAAGCCTATCCGCTGGTCATGGATGCACCCTTATCTGCGTTTGATAAGACGAGAATCAAGACTATCTGTGAAGCATTGCCTAAAGTGGCTGAACAGGTCATCATCTTTATCAAGGATACGGACGGTGAAATTGCGGAAACCAATATGGGAGCCAAGGTGGGGGTGCGCTATCTGTTTGATAAAATCAATGAATTTGAGACGAAATTGATAGGGAGGTAACAGCCATGTTTGACAAGGAATATTCGTTTAAGGGAAGCCATGCGGAAAGAGTGAACCGGCTTACGGCTAAGTTTGATGATAAAAACCAATTGTTCAAGCGTAATTTGGATGTGTATATTATGGCACCCATCGTGGGCTTTCTCTAGCAGAGAAAAGCGGAGGTCAACATTGGAGACGGCACCCAGACAAAGATATTTCCGGAGCAGCTTATCAAGAATAGGGATGACCTGGCGTTTAATTACAGACTTATCATGCTGCTGGACAAAAAGAATGCGCCGCAGGTTGATGAGCGAGTTGACAAGGCATTCCGGCTTTTCAACAACGATAAGGCTGAGGCGGATGAAGCATTGTATGATCAGTATGTATTGGGCGGCGTTGACATCCTGTACGAGAAGCTGATGGAAAATGCAAGCGGTCCGGAAGAATACCTGAAGAACTTATATGATTTTATGGAAGAAATGGACGAAAGGTACAACCAGACGATAGATCCGGATAGAATATCAGAACTATGCAAGCTGGCAAAGCAGTAATCATGGAAAAGCTGAAAGATAAGAAAGCCGAGATAGAAGAATATCTCTTAAAAGAATACCAAAGAAAAGGCTTTCTGCTGGAGGACGACATCATTGATGTGTGCATTGATAATGACTTGGATGTAGTTGAAATTGATGCGCTGTGTGATAAGCTTCTGAATAAAAACATCATTGTTCGGGATCATGCTGGAAAAATCCAAGACGAGGATAACGACACCTATGTGGATAGGAGCCAGTTGGATTATGAGCAGTTTC
>CAZXHO010000029.1:0-13671 GCA_964640365.1 uncultured Sangeribacter sp.
TACTATTACTTAACATCTCCGTAATACTACTAATATATTAGTACAAAGATAACAATTAATCCTGATATTTCCAAAGATGAAAGCATGTCACTAACATCACTTGATTTCTGTAATAATTCTTCGGGCTTTTTATTAATTTTGTAATTCAAAATAATATGAACCCGATTTTTTGAATTGATGATTCTAATAATTCAAATAGAAGATTGAAGTTTGGAATAGTCTTTTCTAATTTCTTAATAAGGTTTTAATCTTTGAGATAGTATGAAGGAGAATGAATCAATAGGCAATCAACAGGAAGAAAAGGGGATGGAACGTTGCTGGTGGTGTGGCGATGATCCTCTTTACATGAAGTATCACGACAAGGAATGGGGGAAACCTGTGGATGATGACCGTACTTTGTTTGAATTCCTAACTCTTGAGAGCGCTCAGGCAGGACTTGCATGGATTACCATTCTCAGGAAGCGTGAAGGCTATAGGAAAGCGTTCCACGGGTTCGACTATAAACGGGTTGCATCCATGACTCCCGAAGATGAGGAACGGCTCAGGAATAATTCGGGAATAGTCAAGAACCGTCTTAAAATCCATAGTGCAATCACTAATGCACGCCTGTTTGGAAAGATTGTGGAGGAATACGGATCATTTGCCAAATATGTTCTCAGTTTCTTCCCGGATAGGAAAAGAATAATCAATGATGTTCCTGATTATAAATCCGTTGCCATCTCCTCCCCTATTTCCGATGCTATGAGCAAAGACATGAAGAAAAGAGGTTTTAAATTCTTCGGAACAACCATCTGTTATTCTTTTCTTCAGGCAACAGGTTTTATTGATGACCATCTTAACAACTGTCCTTTCAAGAACAGTAATCAGCATCAATGATTGCTGGAATTTGATATCCTAATTCTTTTCAAGAACGGGAAGAAATGATTGATTTATTATTACACTATTCTTTTTAACTATGCCGATGTGGAATCCGTGGCACGGTTGCCACAAGATAAGCGCAGGATGTAAACACTGTTATGTTTACCGCGAAGATGCCGCATTCGGTTCTCCGTTGCCATCGGATGAAGTGAGGCAGACGTCTTCTTTCAATCTACCCTTGAGACGTGACAGAAAGAAAAACTGGAAATTTTCTGCCGGAACAGAATTTGCACTCTGTTTCACTTCCGATCTTCTTCTGGAGGAAGCCGACCAATGGCGCAATGCAATCTGGGATATAATACGCCTACGCAGCGACTGTTCCTTCTTTTTCTTTACGAAGAGGATTGAGAGACTTGAGAAATGCCTGCCATACGACTGGGAAGAGGGGTATGACAATGTGGCAATAGGTTGCACTGTGGAGAATCAAGACCGTGCAGATTATAGGCTACCCATATTTCTCTCACTCCCGATAAAACACCGTCTTATCATAGCTGCCCCTTTGCTCGGAAGGTTATCGTTACTGCCATATCTTAATCCTGCACTTATAGAAGAAGTTTCGGTGGGAGGAGAATCCGGGAAATATGCGCGCCCGTTGGATTATGAATGGGTGCTCGATCTGCACAGACAATGCAAAGAGGCACGAGTGCCGTTCACATTCCATCAGACCGGTACATATTTGATCAAAGATGGAAAGACTTACCATATACCACGCATTCACCAACATTCCCAAGCAAAAAAAGCCGGACTTAACGATAAAACCTACGATAAAATAGGATAAAACTTCTGTATGCACATATTCTCCTACCTACTTAAAGCTTTTTTACGATTTATCCTTACATCAGACATTCCATACATTTATTCTGATCAGATTCAAAGGTTCTACGAATAAAGATATATCATTTTTTCGGAATACCTAAACAGACTGTGAGTTATAGACATCTTTTCTTCACCATACACGGGTAGACAAATTCGTACGAATCCGTACACCGTATTTTTAGAATTAGTGCTAATAATCAATTATTTATAAGTTTGGCATATAAATTGTGAGAGAAATATACAAAACAACAATAATTATTCTATTAGACGTATGGACAGAGAAATACCTGTTTCGAAACGGGTTCGCAAGAAAAGGAAAAGATGGTTAATTGCCGGTGCTATAATTATAGCCTCCGGTTTGATAATATTAGGGCTCGGTTCATTGATGCGTTTATCTGTTGATGCCTCCGACATAAAAATTGGCACAGCAGATTCCGGATCCATTGATGTCACGGTATCAGGCACAGGGATTGTAAGTGCAGCTTTTGAAGAGGTAATAACTTCGCCTATCGACAGTCGGATTGTGGAGGTCTATTGTAAGGCAGGCGACTCGGTAAGCGCGGGCTCACCGTTGCTCCGACTGGATCTTCAAAGCACGGAAACTGAGGTGAAAAAACTCAACAATCAGATTGCAATGAAGCGTCATCAGCTCGATCAGCAGCGTGTAAACTCAGATACTCGTATCAGTGACCTTGAAATGCAGGTAAAAGTAAAAGAAATGACTCTTAGCCGTCTGAAAGCTGAATTGCGCAATGAGCTGTATCTCGATAGCATAGGTTCGGGAACGGGAGACCGTGTACATCAGGCTGAACTTGCAGTTAGCACAGGTATGCTTGAGCTTCAGCAGCTTCAGCAACAGCTTTCGAATGAAACAAGAGTGGCAGAAGCAGAGGATAATGTAAAAAACCTTGATATCGACATTGCACGCGATGACCTCCATGAAATAAGCCGAACGCTTGATGACGCCCGCATCAAATCGCCACGTTCCGCGATAATTACTTTTATTCAAGATCAGTTAGGCGAAAAGGTAATAGAGGGACAGAAAATAGCTGTTATCTCCGACCTCAACCATTTCAAGGTTAATGCAGAAATATCCGATAATCATGCCAATAAAATAACCGTTGGTAGCCGAGCAACTGTGCGTATCGGTAAAGAGAAACTCTCAGGAATAGTTTCCAACCTTACACCTCAGTCGCATAATGGAGTGATCGATTTCATAGTAAGGCTTGATGAAGATTCCCATCCACGCCTTAGGTCAGGACTTAAGACCGATGTTTATGTCAGTTGTGATGTAGTAGATGACGTTGTAAGGATTCCTAACGGTCCCTATTATAATGGAGCGGGCACCTATAGCCTTTTCTTTATAAGCAAAGATAATAAAGAGATTAATAAGAAGGAGGTTAAGCTTGGAGATTCCAACTATGAATTTGTAGAAGTTGTGAGTGGTATTCAACCGGGCGATAGGGTTGTTATCTCCGACATGAGTAAATTTAAGGAATCCAAATCCCTTAAAGTCAGGTGAGCCTCAATTTATGCTGATAAACAATCAGGAGGAGGAGTTGGGATTCAATATAATAATAACTAACATTAATATACAGAGATGATTAAACTTAAAGACGTAAATAAAATATATTGCACAGACATTATAGAGACGCAGGCTCTCGACAATGTTAACATTCATATCGACAAAGGCGAATTTGTCAGCATAATGGGACCCTCCGGGTGTGGGAAGTCCACTCTGCTAAACATAGTGGGACTTCTGGATGATCCGACTTCTGGCACAGTCTATATAGATGGAACAGATGTTACAGGAATGAAAGATTCGCGCCTTGCGGCATTCCGTAATTCTAAGATCGGATTCGTGTTCCAGAGCTTCCATCTGATAGACACTCTGAATGTGCTTGACAACGTAATGCTTCCACTTTTATATAGAAAATCGAGCGAATCGGAGAGGGAGAGACGTGCACGTGAAGTGCTTGAACGTGTTGGTTTAAGTCATCGTATGAGTCATCGTCCGTCACAACTGTCGGGTGGTCAGTGCCAGAGAGTAGCTATAGCACGTGCAATAGTGGGAAATCCGGAAATCATCCTTGCAGATGAGCCCACGGGTAATCTTGACTCCAAGATGGGTGCCGAAGTAATGGATCTTCTCCATACTCTGAACCGCGAAGACGGAAGAACTATCATGATGGTGACCCACAATGAAGAACAGGCCCGGGGCACAGATAGAATTATTCGCTTCTTCGACGGTAGCCAGGTGATGTAATCATAGATAAAAACGACAAAAATCCAACTTTACCACATGTCAATAAAACGATTTTTCAAACAAGCGTGGGGGTCAATCACTAAGCAACCTCTTTTGAATGCTATTAGCATAGGAGGTACGGCTCTCACAATATTTCTTATCATGATTATTTTCATGATTGATGAAGTAAAAGTCGCGCCTTTTGCCCCCGAAAGCAACCGTGACAGATGGCTGATTCAAACTCATGCATCTATCGGTAACAAGCAGTGGGGATCAACTCCAGAATTGAATTCATCAAACGGTCCGATGGCTTACAATACTATTCACAGAACGTTTCACGAGATGACCACTCCGGAAGCTGTGGGCCTTTTCGTTGACTTCACTTCTGAAAGCCATCTTGCCGTGAAAGGCAAATCTCCGTTTGGGGCAGCGAGAAGGGATACCGACCATGGGTTCTGGAAAGTGATGGATTTCAATTTTATAGAGGGCAAACCATATGATGAAGGAGATGTCGAGTCAGGCAACCATGTTGCGGTGATTAGTGAAACCCTGGCACGCCGTCTATTTGATACCACCGACTGTGTTGGCCATGAATTTACACTAAACCATGTGCCCTACAGAGTTTGTGGAGTGGTGAAGGATGTCAGCAATCTAACCACTTTTGCCGAAGGAGATTTATGGGTGCCATTTACGACCACCAATTCTGTAAAATTTATTTGGAACGAACACATGGGTCTTCTAAGCGTAATCATTCTTGCCCGCGATAAATCCGATTTCCCTGCTATAAGGGAGGAATATAATAAAGTATGGGATAAGTTTGAGGATGAACTTAAAGATAGTGGCTGGGAATTCTATAGACGCGACCGACCATACGATCAGTTCACACACGTCAACTTGAGGGCGGCAAATCTGAAACCCGATATAGGAGCGGTAAAACGGCACAACCTGTTGGTTTATGGTATTCTCCTTTTAATACCTGCCATAAATCTTAGCAGTCTTACCCAAAGTAGTCTAAGCCGCAGGCGTGAAGAAATAGGTGTGAGAAGAGCGTTTGGTGCAACTCAATTTGCAATAATTGGTGAAATTTTTATTGAAAATCTGATCGTAACTATTATTGCCGGACTAATTGGACTAATCCTTAGTGTAGCTTTTATCTTCCTTGGAGGGGAGAGCGTTCTTGCCGGTGGTGCGGAAGTGACCGGACTTCGTCTCGGCATGGTTTTCAACATGTCGGTTTTCTGTACAGCTCTCTTTTTCTGCTTCCTTCTAAATCTTATATCGACGCTACTCCCTGCTTGGCAGGCTTCGCGTTCTAAAATTGTAACCTCCCTTGCCGGACCAAATAAGTAATCTCATGAAACGAAAATTATTGCTTCAGATGTGCAACGACTGGCGTGCGAATATCTGGATGGCGATTGAACTCCTGATTGTAAGCGTCGTTCTGTTTGTACTCGCCGATAAAATATATACCAAGGTTGCAACCATATACGAACCTTTGGGGTATGATGCCGAGCATTGCTATTTGCTGGATTTCACTACTCTCACAGAGGCTTCTCCAGATTACGTACAATATCCCGATGATGAGGCTGCGGCAAAAGATCTGAGGACTCTGATGGAACGCCTGCGTAGTCGTCCGGAAATAGCTGCTGCAGCGTTGAGTCATAATTCATATCCTTATAATATCAATTCTTCTGCCATGCAAGTAGATATAGACACTTTCAGTATGGCTGCCTATCCATTCCTTTTACGCGTGATTGAACCCGATTTCTTCAAAGTATTTAAGATTGAAGGTGCAAACGATGAGAGTCCGGAAGAACTAATGAAAATCCTTGAACGCGACAAAATTCTTTTAAGTGATAATGCTCTCTATCCAAAAGAAGGTATCAAATCATTGAAACCATTTTATGGCAAACAGATTGTTGATAGAAGCAATAGCGATACGCTTGTACTCCGATCCTCATTCAAACCTATGCGATATGGAGATTATGAAACAGTTTATGGATTTTACGGGACTTCAATATTTAAACTCTTAGATAAATATATGTACACGCAAGTTGGAGAGCTCACAGTTAGGGTGCATGACAAAATGGATACAGATTTTGCAGAGAAGCTGATGGAAGATGCTGATGGGTATCTCCGGGTTGGTAACTGGTATATCGCATCCGTGAGATCTTTTGACTATATCCGCGATAATTATAACATAAAAGCAAAAACAGATACACGGAATGTTATTGTATGTGCGCTTTTCCTTCTACTGAATATATTTTTAGGAATACTCGGCACATTTTGGTTTCGCACACAGCAACGCATGAAAGAGATCTCACTAAGAAAGGTATGTGGCGCAACCAAGACAGATATATTCAGAAGAATTTTGAGTGAGGGTGAGCTACTGCTTCTGTTGGTCACACCGTTAGCTATCGTTATAGACTACCTGCTTACACAATATGAAATGACATCATGGTATAACGGTTATTTTGAAGCGGTACATTTCTGGGTCAGCGTTTTGGTAGCTTGGGGACTTCTGGCAATCATGACTGCTGTAGGAATATATTTCCCCGGACGCCGGGCAATGAAAATTTCTCCGGCACAGGCTTTGAAATCGGAATAAGTAAATCGAACCTATGGAAAAATTATTCTGTCAATACTGTCTGCTTTTCATGTCAGTCGTTGCATTCATAATAGAATCAGACGGCATGGCAAATGCAGCTGAGATAACATTAGAGGAAGCAGTGCTTTTGGCCCGTGCCCGAAGTGTTGATGCAGCCGTTGCATTAAACCAGCTGCGAACGAGTTACTGGAGCTACCGGACATATCGTGCCGATCTTCTTCCCGAGATGACCTTTAATGCCACGATTCCATCTTATCGTAAAAGCTACAGCCCTTATCAGTTGGACGACGGTTCGTATACATTTGTCCGTAACAACGTGTTGCAAATGAATGGTGAAATCTCAGTAAAGCAAAATATATGGTTAACGGGTGGTTCACTCGCCTTAACCACCTCTCTCGACTGGATGCGACAACTTGATAATGGTGCTTACAACAGATTTATGTCTGTGCCAATAGCTTTGACTCTGAATCAGCCCATATTCGGTGTAAACCATATGAAGTGGAACAGAAAAATTGAACCGGTGCGCTATGAGGAAGCAAAAGCAGACTTTATGAGTGCGTCTGAACAGGTGGCTCTGTCAGCTGTAACTTATTTCTTTGATCTGCTTATGGCAAAGGAAAATCTTGGGATAGCACGGCAGAACTATACCAACTCACAGAAACTTTATGAAGTGGCAATAGCAAAAAGGGAAATGGGTCAAATAAGTAAAAATGACCTTCTTCAATTAGAGCTAAACCTACTCAATGCCGAGTCTTCGCTTACTGATTGTGAAAGTAGTTACAGGGCAGCTATGTTTGCCTTGAGTGCATTTCTTGATATGCCCGAAGATTCAGTACTTGAACCTGTCGTGCCATCAGAAGTTCCAGTAGGAGAACTTGTATATGGAACTGTACTTGAAAAGGCGCTAACCAATAATTCTTTTGCAAAGAATATCCGTAGACGTCAGCTCGAGGCAGATTATGAGGTTGCAAAAGCTCGTGGAGAAATGCGCCAGATTAATCTGTTCGCTCAGATAGGATATACAGGCACTGCCGATAACACAGCCGATGCCTACCGTTCTCTAAAAGATAATCAAGTGGTTGAGATAGGGTTTTCCATACCTATTCTTGACTGGGGGAAAAGAAGAGGAAAAGTGAAAGTGGCTGAAAACAACCGTGAAGTAGTGGCAAGCCGAATTAGGAAAGAACAGATTGAATTCAATCAAGATATTTTCATCCTTGTGGAGAGGTATAATAATCAGCGCAGGCAATTGACTATTGCACAGAAAGCAGACACAATAGCGGAGGCACGCTACAAGACCAACATGGAAACATTTCTGGTGGGCCGGATTTCTACCCTTGATCTGAATGACTCCCAGCTTAGCAAAGATCAGAGCCGCCAATCAATGATAAATCAACTCTATCTTTACTGGCGATACTATTACCAGATAAGGAGTCTCACTCTTTGGGATTTCGCATCAGACACCGGTATCGACACGGATATACAATATATCTTGGATAATGGTAACTAATGTATAATTGCATAGTTATATCAAAAATGGACTAAAAATATTAAGTCGCTGTAAAAAATTGTGTTTGATGGTATTTTATTCCATTCTCATGGCAGTGACTTAATATTTCTTATTAATTTTGTGAATATGATTCTGATTGTAGATGATGATAATTCCATACGGATCTCATTAAAGATTCTGCTCGGGAGAAACGGTTATGAGGTTAAAACTGCTGCCAGCCCTTCGGAAGCAATATCCTTTGTCAGAACTGTGCGGCCGGATGTTGTTATAATGGATATGAACTATTCAAGTTCAACATCGGGCGATGAAGGCATAACCTTACTTAAGCAAATCAAGCTGTTTCAACCCGATGTGCCGGTGATCCTTATCACAGCATGGGGTAATATTCCTCTTGCTGTTGAAGGGATGCGGGCAGGTGCTTTCGACTTCATAACGAAGCCATGGGATAATTCGATATTATTGGGATGTATAACTACAGCCATGTCTTTGTCTAAACCGGAGCAAACCGGAATGACGCGCGCATTCGACCGTTCACGCATAATCGGTAAAGATCCGGTGTTGATGACTGTACTTGACACCGTTGAGCGCGTTGCCTCAACAGATGCACCGGTGCTTATCATGGGAGAAAACGGCACGGGGAAAGAATTGATTGCCGAGGCAGTTCATATGAATTCGAAGCGAAATGGAGGTCCATTGGTGAAAGTCAACCTTGGTGGAATTCCACACTCATTGTTTGAAAGTGAAATGTTCGGACACCGAAAGGGTGCGTTTACAGGAGCGATAGCCGACAGAGAAGGCAGGTTTGCAAAGGCTGAAGGAGGAACTATTTTCCTTGATGAAATCGGTGATCTCGACCTTAATTCCCAGGTTAAATTACTTCGGGTGCTTCAAGAACACACTTATGAGCCATTGGGCGATAGTAAGACTCGGCGTGCCAATGTCAGGGTGATATGTGCCACCAATGCTGATCTCAACGATATGATGGCAAAGGGTACTTTCCGGGAAGATCTATTCTACCGCATAAATCTTATTACTGTTACCTTGCCTCCTTTGCGGGAGAGACGTGGAGATATCCCGGTTCTTGTTGACTACTTTTTAAGGAACACCTGCAGAGAATTAAACCGTGAAGTACCCGAAGTGACTCAGGAAGCCATAGACCTGCTCAAACGTCAGCAATGGCCCGGTAATATCAGGCAGCTTGCAAACATTGTGGAAAGAACCCTTCTCGTCACGCCGGATGATAGACTTGATGCCCAGCATTTCCAGGCGCAGGGGCTTTCTGCCGACGGCCTTCCACCTGAAGCTCTACGGAAGTTAAATTCTTCGGAGAAGACTTCTATTGAAAATGCCTTGACCGTGACAGGAGGAAATATGACACGTGCCGCTGCCATTCTTGGTATCACTCGCCAGACTCTTTACCGGCGAATTGCTAAGTATGGTATTAAAATCAACTTGCCGGAAATATGAAATCGGGTTTCCCCCGTAAATGATCTGCCAATGAAAGTTGACTGGAAATTTTCTCTCATCATCACCTTACTGTTGTGTACTGTTGGATTGTTAGCCGTTATTCCACCGGATACTCTCCTATTTAAAATAGTGTGGGCTGTCAGCATGGTAAGTATTGTTATTACTGCTATTCTACACAGGAAAGTGATTCGCCCACTGAGAGCCATCGCTAACGGAGCCGACATGCTACTCGACCGCGATTTCACCAACCGGCTCGCCCACATCGGGCAACCGGAGGCAGACCGAATCATAGATCTCTTCAATGGGATGATGGCTACTCTCAAATTAGAACGGCGCAAACTGAGGGAACAGAATCATTTCCTCGATCTTCTCATCAATGTCTCTCCAATGGGAATTATTATATTGGATGAGAATGGTAAAATAACGGGAGGCAATCCGGCTGCAGCCGGTTTTCTCGATCTGGGTTCAATCAATAAAATTATTGGTAGATATCCGGAAGATTCTGGCTCAAGACTGGGTGGTATTCTGACATGTATGAATGACAAGGAAACCAGAGTTGTGAGACTCAATGATTCAATGGTTTATCGATGCACCAAGCTGACATTCATGGAAAGTGGAAGGCATCATCCCTTTATTCTGTTAGAGAAGCTTACAGACGAAGTGATGAAGGCTGAACGGAAATCCTATGAGAAAGTGATCCGAATGATGGCTCACGAGGTAAACAATTCACTTGCGGGAATGATCTCGGTGATAGGGGCTGCCGCTCAAGAGACAAATGACAAGGATATGAAGGAGGGACTGATGGTGTGTGAACGTCGATGCCGGGATATGGGAGCATTTATATCTAAATTTGCATCTGCGGTCAAAATACCGGAACCGACTAAAATTGATACCGATATCACAAGTAAACTACACAGTTGGATACCAACTTTTGAAAGTATCTGTAGCGCTACCGGATCAAAAATCACCATAAATCTGCCCAACTCTGATATAAACGTATTGATGGATCCGGTTCTCATTGAACAGGCGATGATCAACATTGTGAAAAATGCAGCTGAGAGTGCGGGCTCAAATGGAGAAGTATCGATTGTCCTTGATCAGTGTGGTCCTACAATTATAATAACCGATAATGGACCGGGGATTGATCCTAAAGCTGCAGAAATGCTATTCACCCCTTTCTTCACCACTAAGCCATCGGGACACGGATTCGGGCTTCTGCTTGTCAGCGAAGTGCTCAATTCACATCAATGCAAATTCTCCCTTGAGACAGGAAGCGATGGCCTAACCCGTTTCCTTATACGTTTCCAATAATGTTCTCCGTTCTCCAATTTTCTGTTATCAATTTGTAGACAAGATTATTATCAAATATTGGAATTGCCGGTCGCTCCGGTGAATTATAAATTTAGCAATTGAATTGACGTACCTCAATAACTGATTAGAATTCAATTTTTATCAATATATTACTTCCCTTTGGCTAATTAATAATTATTTTATAAATTTGCATCAACAATAAAAAATATTAATAATGAACAAGATGAAACATTTTCTTCTGATATTATTATGCATTGTAGGGTTGACTTGTCATGCCAAGAAAAAAGAAAATCCACGGGCTGAAATAAAAGTAGGTTATACTTATCATGAAAAGTTTTTAAGAGGATCAGATGGAATTATAGAACGCTCCATACCATTTGTTTTGCTGGCTAACACTTCGGAATCTAAATTCTACTCCCCCCAAACCGAATATAAGGATTCAATGGAGTCTACTCCGGAGGGAAAAGCTAAGTCTCGTCAGATGTTTAAAGAGGCGGTAAAACGATATTCCGAGACCAAAGATCGGAATGCGATGGAGGGTATCACTTATAAAACTCAGTTATACGTTTTTAAATCCAAACCACAGAATCAGTATACTGTCTATGATTATAATGGTGCCCTTTCCCATAATTTCTATCAGGAACCGATGGAAGAGATAAACTGGTGTATTACTGATTCTACAAAAAACATACTTGGTTATGAATGTATGCTGGCAACTGCCGATTATCATGGAAGAAAATGGAATGCTTGGTTCACTCCAGAGATTCCTGTTCAGGACGGTCCTTGGAAATTATTCGGGCTACCCGGATTGATTCTTGAAGCCGGGGAAACAAGTGGACAGCACTATTTTATTGCAGACGGCATGGAGATTTCCAACGCTGAAATAAAGCCGATTTATAATCCGAAAAAATATGAGAAATGTACCCGGTTGGAATTTCTCCGATCCAAGCGGAATGCGCAAGACCATGGTAATGCCCTGATTACCGCCAACATTGGGCTAAATTTAGGATCAGATCATATCAGAACCGAAGAAGAAAAGAAATTCGATTTCCTTGAAATTGATTATCACTAATCTCAACTGAACCATAAAAACGGTAGTCGTTCCTAACTTTCAAGTCAGCTACGTGTGTGAAGGTTGCTAATGAAGCGAAGCTCAGGAAGAAAAATTAAAAAGCACTTGTTACGAATTGTTCCAATAAGTGTATTATTAGTATATGAGCTCTGAAAACTTCATAGATAATCAGCTTCAAGAGAAACTCCATCGAATCGCCTATGGAATCCTTAGAGATACGAATGATGCGGAGGATGCTGTGCAGGATGCAATTTACAATCTATGGAGCGACAGAGCACCGACAACATCGGAAGAAACGAAATGCCGCCTGTTTACCATTGTGAGGAATGTTTGTCTTAACATTCGGAGGCAAAAACGTAAGTTCGTAAATTTGTCTGATTGTGAAAAGTCAATAGATGACAATGATCTTGATGAGTCGGAAAGAATCAAATCGTTAATGTTGGCTTCGTTGACTCCATTACAAAAAAAGATCTTTCAAATGGCTACTTTTGATGACATGGAATATGATGTTATTGCAGAACGCCTCAATATGAGCGTGGTATCTGTTAGGATGAACATGAGTAGGGCAAGGAAGAAAATGCGTGAACTTTATAATAAAATATAATATGGAAAGGAAAGAAAAGCTGACCATCCAAGAAGTTGAGCTGTTATGCCAGGCATATATTGACTGTCATCTTTCGCTTAAACAGGAAAAGGAACTTGAACTGATTCTGTTGGCTTCCGATCTGTCCTCTCCTCTCATTACTGAAGCCCGGGCTCTAATGGGTATGTCTACGCTTATGTCTTTGAGAGCTCATAAAGATGACAATATTAAAAAGAACAAGTTACCGCTTTTCAAATATTCAGCGATTGCTGCATGTTTTGCTATAATTATGGTATGTGCCGGATATTTTTATTTTGTGTCACTTCCCAATAAAGAGGATTATGACGTTTATGCTTGCGTTGACGGTAAAATACTGACCGGACATGAAGCACAAACCATAGTTAACGAAACTGAGAAGGAAACCATGAGAATGTATAGGTCTATTATTGAGGAAGCGGAAGCAGAACAACGTATTACTGAACAATATATAAATGAATAACTTCATGAAAAGATATCTCCTTACTTTATTTCTCCTAACCTCTCTATCAATTTGTTATGCTGTTCCTCCGCGTTTGGCGTGCGAAAAGGTATTCAGTCGGAAAGATCTTCGCACGGAGGGACATAAGATAGTAAGCAATAAGAGTGAAGACAATTATTTCAGAAGTATTACAGCCAATAAGGATCCTCGTTTACTTGCTGAAATCCTTGAACTTGTTGAGGAAGACAAGGTAAGGGCTTCAAATATTACAGAGACTTACGATAATGGCAAAGAACGTATTATCCTGAATATTCCTCATAATGGATGCACCATTAATGTGGGTGTGTGGTGGACCGATGCCGGGTATGTACATCTCTTTGTCCAATCCGAACTCAAGGCTTTCCAATGATCATTAGCCCCATGCGCGAAATAAGGGTGATTTTCTTTACGTTTCGTAAGGGTAGGTTGCTAAATAAAATATTCCTCAGTAAATAAAATGTATCCCTCCATATAGTCAACCCTCTTCTTATCATGAGTGAGAATGATCAAGTAAAAGGGGAGCTATTAAAACAATATTAAAAATGAAAAAAATTATCATTCTTTCCATCATGTGTTGCATGGCGATAGCAGTAATGGCTCAAAACGCTGTCATAAAAGTGGAAT
>CAZXHO010000030.1:0-13475 GCA_964640365.1 uncultured Sangeribacter sp.
TAATTATCATGATTCTCATGACAGACAACCAAAAACTCAGGGAACGGGTCATGATTTTTCTGACCCTCCTATGCATGGCTCTACCAACGTTAGTCCATGCGCAAAAGCAGACCGTCACCGGTACAGTAATAGAACAAAGCGGTGAGCCTGTAATCGGTGCAACTATTATGGAAAAGGGCACCTCAAACGGAACCGTCACCGACATAGACGGTAATTTCTCTATCAACATCCCTCCAAAGGCAACGCTTGTTATCTCCTATGTAGGATATGACACACAGGAAATCAAAACAGATGGGAGGAGCCACTACGAAATCACAATAAAGGAAAGCAATCAGATGCTTGACGAAGTGGTGGTGGTTGGCTATGGCACCATGAAAAAGAGCGACATGACAGGAGCGATATCAAGCGTAAGCGGCTCTGACCTTGCAAAACGTACTACTACTAATCCTGCCGAGGCACTTCAGGGAAAGATTGCCGGAGTAAACATCACAAAGAGCGGTGGTAATGCAGGTGCAGGAGTTTCTGTTAAGATTCGTGGCGTAAAGACTTTCGGGGATAACGAACCTCTTTATATTATTGACGGTTTTCCCGGAGATATCAACGCGGTTAACCCGCAGGATATCCAAAGCCTTGAGGTGCTGAAAGACGGTGCGGCAGCAGCCATCTACGGTTCTGTAGCAGCAAACGGTGTGGTGCTCATCACTACAAAAAGCGGTAGCAAGGGCGATGTAAAGGTTGATTTCTCTACTTATCTCAGCTGGACACATATCGCAAATAAACTTGAAATGCTTGATGCAAACGCATATAAGAAAGTTCACCAGCAGATGTATGAGAATTGGAACAGCCATGTAGCAAACCATAAGGACATATATGGCGGAGACAATTACACAAACTCTTTGTTGTCACTTCCCGCTTACATCACAGAAAACACCGGTGTGAATACCGACTGGCAAGATGCTATGACGCGCACGGGCTTCACTCAAAATTATATGGTGAGTGTGAGAGGTGGTAGCGAGATAGCACGTTTCTCAATGAGTTATAACCATGCCGATGACAAAGGTATCTTCCTTGGGAATGACCATAGGCAGGATAATGCGCGAGTCAAGGTAAACGCCACTAAATATATTTTCGACTTTGAAGGCAATATGGCTTTCAAATATACAAAGAGCCGTCAGCCGCAATATCAGATTAAAGAGATGTATGGCATCTCTCCATTAGTGCCAATCTATGACGATACCCGTGAATACGGATTCGGTCTAACTGATTTCAACGGACTTCCTAATAACCGCAACGTTATGGCAGACAATCATTTCCGCCAGTCGGAAGCTCGTTATTACCACACCTCTGCCAATGCAGCCATTACCATGAGGTTCACACCCTGGCTAAACTATAAGATCAGCTATGCCTATCGTGGTGAGCATGAGCGTGACACTTATCACACTCCTCCATACGTAGCAGACGTACGTTCAAAACAGGAATATCCCTACAACAGTGAAACTTCGGCATACTGGGAAGAGCAGGTGCTTGAAAATGTATTGTCTTTCAATAAAGATTTTGGCAAACATTCCGTTCAGGCGGTGCTCGGCCAGTCTACAATGGAAAGAAAATACACTTGGAATTCTGTAGGAGTAACCGGAAAGACGACCACATATAAAGTGGAAGACGGACAGCTTGTCACAAGTGAGATTCCGGGTGGATTTCTTGACCCTGACTTCACAACAATTGGTGCCGGAACCGGCGGCACGTTCGAAGGCAGCGGAAGTAAATGGAAATACCGCAGAGTATCGGTATTCGGCCGTGTTAACTATAACTTTGACGGACGCTATCTGATTCAGGCCACCATACGACGTGACGGCTCAAGCAAATTCGGCTCTAAAAACCGTTGGGGTACCTTCCCCTCTTTCGCTCTGGGCTGGAGAATCTCTGAAGAGGAATTCTTTCCTCACGATGCAGCGATCAGTAATCTTAAACTCCGCGCAAGCTGGGGAAAGCTGGGTAACGAGAACGCACTCGGGTATTATGATTTCCTTGCCCTTATCTCAACATACAATACCAAATATCAAGGATATGTGCAGGGTAACGGAGACAATGCCTGGACAGGAAGCATTGCCCGTGCACTCGAAAACCGCTCGCTCAAGTGGGAAACAACAGAAACTACCAACATCGGTGTGGATTACGGTTTCATCAACAATCACATAAACGGTTCTCTAAACTGGTATTACAACAAGACTTCCGATCTTCTCATATACAAGGTCCTTCCTTATTCGGCGGGTCTCAACAATCCTATCTTGAATGTTGGTAAAATGAGAAATACCGGTGTGGAATTCGAAATCAACTATCAGGATTCCAAAGCCGGATGGGACTACTCTTTCGGTCTTAATCTCGCCACTACCTCCAACAAAGTGCTCGAACTCGCCGATGAAGGACAGGTGCTTTATGGGGAAGGTCTGAAATTCGGTACAGAACACTTCCCGACGCAGACAATGGTCGGAAAGCCGATCGGTTCTTTCTATCTTTACAAAACCGACGGACTATTCCAAAGCGATGAGGAAGCCCGCAATTATGTCAACAAAGATGGCAAACGTCTTCAGCCGCTTGCAGATGCAGGTGATGTGAAATTTGTAGACGTAAACGGCGATGGAGTTATTGACGACGGTGATAAGGTTGAATGTGGCTCAGGCATTCCGAAACTTGAAGTCAACTTGAATTTCAATGTTTCGTGGAAAGGCTTCGACCTGTCAGGAGTGTTGGGAAGCGCATGGGGTCACAAGCTCTACAATGGCAACCTATATTTCTATGAGAGTATGAATGCCGGCAGTAATTTCCTCACCTCTACGCTCAATGCATGGACTCCCTCAAACACCTCCACCAATGTTCCTCGTGCCATATTCAACGATCCTAACGGCAACCTGAAAGAGAGTGACCGATTCCTTGAAAACGGTAATTTCGTACGCCTGCGTCAGCTTCAGATTGGCTATACACTGCCAGCTGCACTTACCCGCAAGGCATTCATCGAGAACGTGAGATTCTATTTCAGTGCCGACAATCTCTTTACAATTACAAAATATAAAGGTGTGGATCCCGAATTCTCACGTGCAAACGTGCTTAACACAGGTATCGACAAACTAATCTATCCATTCACACGCAGCTTCACAATCGGAGCTCAGGTATCTTTCTAATCACCGGGAATCTTTCCCTAAAACACGCATAAACCATGAAATCCAAAATAATGATTCCCGCCCTCTTGCTTATGGCGGCATCCTTTTCATCTTGCGAGAACTATCTTACTCTTGAAAGTCCTGACCAGCTCACATCCTCAAGCTTCTGGCGCGACCGCAGCGATGCCGAAGCAGGACTTGCAGCCGCATATTCCCAATTGGAATACTATATTGACACATGGGAGTTTGCTGAGGTGAAATGGCCTGTGGAGGCTTACCGCGAAGATGTGGTTAATATTGGTGCAGACGTTCCCAACTATCCCAACTGGATGGAACTCTACAACTTTACATATACCAATGGTAATTCTCAGTTTGCAAGCTATTGGAGCAACAACTATAAAGGCATAAGCTTCTCAAATCAGGTTATAGAAAAAGTAGGTGAGATGCCGGATGACAAGATCGAACCGGCAGTCAGGTCACAGATCGTAAACGAAGCTAAATTCCTCAGAGCCTACTATCACCTCAAGCTTCTTCTTAACTGGGAGAAAATAATAATCAGAGATCATTTCATCACAGATCAGTCTGACCTTAGCGCTCCTCTTTCAGAGCGTGCCGAGACATGGGATTTCATTATCTCCGATCTTGAAGCTGCCACCGCGCTTCCGTCAAGCCATAATTCAGACCATCTTGGACGTGCAACCTCGGGAGCAGCCTATGCATATCTCGGATTCATATGCCTTACCCGTGCATACGAAGAGCCGGCTCAGAAAGAGGCATGGCTTTCCAAATCTCTTGCCGCTCTCGACAATGTGAAAGGATATTCATTGGAGAAAAACTTCAATACAATGTTCGATGGCTCTAACAAGAATTGCGGCGAATCAATCTTCGAACTCCAGACTTCCATGAACACCGCCAACGGAGCGAACTACCGCACCCAGTTCCACCGCTGGATAGGTTGCAGCGAGCTCTGGGGCTGGGATGAAATACTCCCCTCCGAAACCCTGATGAAAGAATTCCGTAAAGAGGGAATGACCGCTACGACAGGAAGATATGATTCACGTCTGTATTATACAGTATTCTTCGACTGCGACTACTTCAACGATGGTAGCGGAAGCATGTATGGTTATGAATTCAACGACTGGTTTGGCGAAGGAAGCGACCGATGCGGTTTCCGCAAATTCCTTCCCGGCGATATGGAAGGAATGGAGGCGAACTATTGTGCAATCAATATCCCTTTGATGCGTTATTCTAATGTATTGCTCATGAAAGCGGAGGTTTATAATGAGCAAGGGAAAACCGCATCCGCTATTCCCCTCATCAATGAAGTGAGGGAAGTGCATGGTGACATGCCTCCTATGGATGGCACCACTCAGGATGCAGTCCGCAGTCAGATAGAGCATGAACGCATGATTGAATTCCCTCTTGAAAACTGGCGCTGGTATGACCTCCGCCGCTGGGGCAAGATCCGTACTGCGCTTGAAGCAGCCGGTAGGGCAGGATATGACGATTCAAGGGCATTTTATCCGGTTCCATTGATGGAAATTAATTCTAATGACCGTCTTTCTGAGTTGAAATAAATTTTCCTACGTTTAATGATACGGCCGGGGAAATCCTCCGGGGTTCTCAGGCTGCCGACATTACATAGCCGCAAACTCTTTAATGTAAATATCTCATGTTCACCATAATTCTCATAATGGCCACAGGCATCGGACTTGGGTGGCTTCTACGGGGCAAAAAACTGCCCTTGCTTGGCAAACTCACTAATTTTCTGATCTGGGTGCTCCTTTTCTTACTCGGTGTGGAAGTGGGTAGCGACGACAGAATCGTAGAAGGTCTTGCAACCCTTGGTGCCGAGGCAGCAGCTGTAGCTTTTGCCGGCGTAGCGGGGAGCGCACTCCTTGCATGGGGATTGTGGAAATGGGCTAAAAAAGGGAAGGAGGATACACGCAGATGAAGGGTAGCCTGATTATAGTCGGTTTTTTTATTCTCGGAATTATAGCAGGACGCCTCGGATTGCTCAGTATTGACTCTTCGGGCGTAGATATAAGCTTCATCGCCCTTGCTTTGCTCATGCTTTGTGTCGGAATTGGTGTAGGAAGTGATCTCGGAGCCTTAAAAAGCCTGAAGACTCTTGATTCCCGGCTTCTGTTGCTTCCTTTAGTCACTATATCGGGAACGTTGCTCGGCTGTCTGCTCCTAAGCATTCTAATGCCTTGGAGAACTATCCCAGAGACACTTGCGGTAGGGAGCGGATTCGGATATTATTCTCTTTCCAGCATCTTCATAACCCAATATAAAGGACCGGAATTAGGCACAGTGGCTCTTTTGGCAAATGTAGCGCGCGAGATCATTACCCTGTTAGGAGCACCATTACTGCTAAAAATTTCCGGCCCACTTTCACCGATTAGTTCCGGAGGTGCCACAAGTATGGATACCACGCTTCCGATAATAAGCAACGTTTCCGGAAAAGAATTTGTGATTCTCTCTATTTATCATGGTTTTACAGTTGATTTCAGTGTGCCTTTCCTTGTTACATTCTTTTGTAGCATATAGGCCTGATATCAGCAGCCATAAAAATCATATTTATCGGTTGACTGAATAATTACCAACTTGTAGATCTCAAGTTTTTCATAAACCAATAACCCCATCACTAATAATCTATCGCCTCTAACCATGAAACACTGTTTCCTTGCATTGACCTTGTCTCTCTTAGGTGTAACAGGTTCTTCGGCAGCCGTCCCTTGGCAGGATCAGAGGGTAAACTCTATAAACAGGGAGCCTATGACTGCCCACTTTCTGCCTTTTGAATCAGAATCAAAGGCATTAGCTAACAGACATCTCCCTGCTGAAGTAAGATATTCCCAAGCCTACGGACAGCGGAGACTGTCTCTTGACGGCATCTGGAAGTTCAAATATTTCAAGAACGATTCCCTTTGCCCGTCAAACATTCACACCAGTGCGTTGCCTGATCCCTCAGAAATAGAAGTGCCGGGAAGTTGGGAACTTCAGGGCTTTGATGCTCCGATCTATACTGACACCCGTTACCCGTTTCCGGCAAATCCACCGTTCTTACCTTCAGATTACAACCCTGTCGGGGTATACCAGCGCAATATCTCCGTACCGGATAATTGGAAAAATCTCGACATTTTCCTTGAGTTTCAAGGTGTGGAATCGGCTTATTACGTTTGGTTGAATAATGAATTCATCGGTTATGCCGAAGACAGCAGATTGCCCTCTGTATTCAATATTACCGGGAAAACAAAGAAAGGCAAAAACCGTCTCACTGTTAAGGTTTATCGTTATAGCGACGGCTCTTATCTGGAAGGCCAGGACTATTGGAAATACAGTGGTATAGAGCGTAGCGTGGCACTAACTGCGCGTCCGAAATCAAGAATATCCGATTTTACACTCCAGTCACCCCTTATAAACGGTTACCGCGACGGTGATATGAATCTCTCCTTCAAGATGCACTCGCCGAAGGCCGGTGAAAGTGTAGATGTAAAGCTCTATGATGGGAAAACAGTACTATGGATCGACACACACACTATAGCCGCCCGCTCAGACAGCACCATTAACTTCAGGCATCTCGTAGAGAATGCAAAACCTTGGAATGCAGAAAATCCACACCTCTATCTCCTCACGGTCACTCACCGTGACTCTTCAGGCAGAGAGAAAGAATCTTTTACACATCCTTTCGGTTTCCGCACGGTAGAAATGAGAGGCGGTCAACAACTTATCAACGGCTGTGCAGTGCTCTTCAGAGGAGTCAACCGTCATGAACATGATGCGGTAAAAGGCCGTACAATAAGCGTAGAGTCCATGCTCACCGACATAGCGCTTATGAAACAAAACAACCTGAACAGTGTTCGCAACTGTCATTACCCCAACAATTGGCAGTGGTATGAACTCTGCGGTGAATACGGACTTTATCTTGTGGACGAAGCCAACATTGAAAGTCATGGCATGGAGGCTCATCCTGAAGGAACCCTTGCCAATATGGATGGATGGGAAATTCCTTTCATGGAAAGAATGAGCCGCATGATTGCAAGAGATAGAAATTTCACTCCTGTCGTAACATGGTCTATGGGCAACGAATCGGGATATGGCAAGCATTTTGAAACCATTTACGACTATGCCCATGCCATAGACCCATCCCGACCGGTGCAATATGAAGGGGGAGGTTACAATGCAAAAAGTGACATATATTGTCCCATGTATGCCCGCATCTGGGCGCTTACACGCCATGTAAACCAACGCGACCCCCGCCCACTGATAATGTGTGAGTATGCTCACGCAATGGGTAACAGCGTGGGCAACTTTCAAGACTATTGGGATCTGATCTATAAATATGACCAATTGCAGGGAGGCTTCATCTGGGATTGGGTGGATCAAACATTTGAAAAGAAAGACGACAACGGGCGCAAAATATGGGCATTCGGGGGAGACATGGGGTTCGTAGGAGTGGTAAACGATTCCAATTTCTGTGCCAATGGTCTGGTGAGCGCAGATCGTCTCCCCCATCCTCATCTTGCAGAAGTAAAAAGAGTGCTGCAGTATATCCATTTCCGCCCTTTGCCCTTCAACAGCCACCGCGTGGAGGTTGCAAACCGGCATGACTTCATCGGTCTTGAGGGTTACTCGTTATGTTGGGAACTTCTGCGCGACGGAATGATAGTAAAAAAGGGTAACCTCGATTTTCCGGAAGTAAAACCCGGTAAAACCGGGGAAATGGAGATTCCTTTCGGACAACCGGGCACAGACGGTGAATATATTCTGACCTTGCGCGCTTTCACACGCAATGAAAAAGGATTTATTCCGGCAGGACATGAGGTAGCCAATGCCCAATGGACTCTCAATTCTTTTTCTTCCTATAAGAATGCACAGGGAGCTGACAACCTGAATGTAAGCGAGGAGGCAGACAGAATACTGATTGAAGGAGGTGGAAGTACACTTTCTTTCTCCCATAGTGACGGCAGTCTTGTGTCTTGGCGCTGTAGGGAAAAAGAATTGTTGCATTCTCCAATGAAACCGAATTTCTGGCGTCCGCTCACCGATAATGACATTCCTAACGGCCATCTTGAAAGATGTGGAATATGGAAAGATGCCGCTTCAGGACTTGCCCTCGAATCTATACGCCCTGTGGAAGAGCCCAGCGGTCTCAGAGGTGTGGATGTAATTCTCAGCAATCCTGCCATAGGAGTAAAGATGGAAATTGCATACCGTCTCGGTGCCGATGAAACTCTTGATGTCGACTGCCACTTTATTCCGGATGGCAGACAACTACCTGAATTGCCAAGATTGGGAATGACTCTTGCCCTTCCCGGTTTATGCGACCGGATGAAATGGTATGGGCGCGGTCCCGGAGAAAGTTATCCCGACCGTTTTTCCTCCTCGTTGCTCGGCGTTTATGAATCGACTGTATGGGATCAGTATCATCCCTATGTGCGCGCTCAGGAGACAGGAAACCATTGCGATGTGAGATGGATGAGCCTCACCGATGAGAATGGCTATGGACTCCTTGTCAGAGGTGAAGAACCCTTGAATGTAGGCGCATGGAATTTCCCGCAGTCTGACTTGGATTACGTGCCCTCAATGACCGAACGGCGCCACGGGGGAAGCATCACTCCTCGCGACATGGTAACCCTCAACATCGACCACAGAATGATGGGAGTAGGGGGCGACAATTCATGGGGCGCGCAAGTGCATCCGGAGTATACCGTATCTCCTAAAGAATACCGTTATAGATTTTCACTAAGTGCCCTTCATCCCCAAAACTGATCTTTATGAAATTAATATTATCAATTGCTCTCGCGGCGGCTACGGTGATTATTCCGGCTTCATGTACCGAAGCCGCCGCGTCGGGCGACACCCGATATTCATATCCTGATATATTCGATATCTCCTACACTCCCGACACTCTCCACCGCTGCACCGGTTGGTTTACTGATGCCGGAGCATGGTTTGGATTCACGGCTCCTGAGAAAAAAGCATGGACCAATGGGTTTTGCGGTCCCTTCAGCCTTGATATGAACCGACGCCAATGGATTGCCGAAACAGCTGTAGCCGTCATTCCTGTAGGAAAAAAAATTTCCTCTCTCGACTCTGTGTGCTATTATCCCGGGGAACTGCGCTTGATATCACATTTCCCGGATTCACCGATAGAACAGCGACTGAATTTCATAACTGCCAATTCCGCGCTCCTAACCGTGATAAATCCGGCGTCTCAAAAATTAGCTTATGACGGATTGGGATGGGCTCCGGATGTCATCCTTTCCCTGCAGGGAAATACCGTCATTGCATGCCACCCGTCGGGCGAGACACTTGCCCTTACATTTGGTCCGGATGTGGAGATTTCGCTCAACGATGGAAATTATCATGCTGAGTCTACCGGAAATGAAAGGGAATATGTAGTAGTCAGTATGTTCGATTCGAAAGAAGCACTTGAAGGCGGCATGACTGACATAGAAAATATCCTTTCCGACCCCGCAGCTGCCCTTGAAAATAATAACTCCCGGTGGGAAGGCTATCTGGCAAACACGCTTCGCAATGATATGCCTGAAGAGTATGACAGGATAGCCGTCAAAGCCATAACCACTTTGGTTTCCAACCATCGAAAGGCACGCGGAGGCTTACTTCACGACGGCATCATTCCGAGTCATGCAGTCGGCTACTTCGTAGGGCTTTGGGCATGGGATAGCTGGCGCTTCTGTGCGGGAGCAGCAGTGTTTGACCCCGAACTGGCGAAAAATAATATACGAGCCATGTTCGACTACCAGCAGCCGGACGGTATGATCATTGATTGCATTTATACGGATCCTGCTGAAAATAATGCCCGAAATAGTAAACCCCCGTTGGTATGCTGGGCAGTTGACCGTATATGGGAAGAGACCGGTGACAAGGCTTTTCTTGCAGAAATGTATCCGCAGTTGCTGGCATATTATAAATGGTGGTTTGAAAAAAGGGACCATGACGGCAACGGAATTTGTGAATATGGAGCTACGGACGGCACTCTGGAGGCAGCAGCATGGGAAAGCGGAATGGATAATGCCATACGTTTCGACGATACTAAAATGCTGCAGAACGGCTCTGAAGATGCATGGAGCATGGATCAGGAGAGTGTCGACCTCAACGCCTATATTGCAAATGAATGCCGTTATCTGAAGAAATTTGCCAAAATATTGGGAGAAGACTTTGATGCACCGGACCATACGGAAGAAATAAGTGATTATTTCTATGACAAGGATCGACAGTTCTTTTTCGACCGCACTCTTGACGGAAAATTCGTTGGAGATCCGGGATGTGAAGCTTACACCATGCTTTGGACAGGACTGGCTACTCCCGAACAGGTAGAGGGTATGATGCCAAAGCTTAGGGATGAAAAAAAGTTTTCTACTTATATTCCCTTCCCAACCATCGCTGCCGACAATCCGAATTATGATCCAAGGGGATACTGGCGCGGTCCTATATGGCTCGATCAAACCTACTTTGCTATAAGTGGACTCCGCAATTACGGGTATTCGGAGCTCGCAGATGAATACACAAGACAGGTATTTGACCGTCTTGAAGGCATAAAAGAGGGTGCGCCGATTCATGAAAATTATGGCACCCATACGGGCGAACGCCTTAAGGCACCACATTTCAGCTGGAGCGCATCTCATCTAATCATGCTCTACAACGAATACGGCAAATCCACAAACCTTCCAACAAATTAACCTCTAAACCTTCATTCGAATAAGATTGGAGGAATGAGTGAACATCCTGATAATTTAAAATGTTTTACTTAAGCAGATAGAAATTATTTCAACAACTTTTAATCTAAAAATTATAATTATGAAAGCAGAAAAAGCATACGTAATCAGCTTTGGTGATTCAGATAAATACAGCGTTCCTTTCAACGGTAGCAAAGAGGAGTTTGAACATTCCTCTGAGTTCAAACATATCAAAGATGCTGTGTTCGAATATGTAAAAAACAGATATCCCGAAGCTAAATATGATTATTTGATCCAGCCCAAGGTTGAGGAAATTACTGAACGAGATCAGGTTTACCCCGTTCTTAATGCCGATAATCTTGGTAAACTCAAACATGACGTAATTCGCCAGGTGGAGGTAAAGGCAGGAGACACTTCATTGAACTCCGATGCCCCCTATTCAAATATCTGATCATTTCCGGCTTTGACAAAGCAATATTATTGCAGAACCGTCCCATTGACATGAGTCAATGGGACGGTTCTTTTTTCATTAAGACAGATCAGTAATTAACAATCACCTTACGCTCCTTGGAGCAGGCTGCTTTAGGAATGTTTACAGTTGTGCACCGGGAAGCAGGATCGTAGTTTACTTCAACTTTATTCCCGTCTACCTCGGCATTTCCTACAGGCCGGTCTGTATTAAAAATCCTGAGTTCGTATCCTCTCTCCTCGGGAAGACGTTCAGCAGTTCCCTTACGGGGAGATATGGTATAAACACCCTTCTTTCCCTCCATTTTATGCGAGATCAGGGTAGTGGCATAGTTTTGGTCATAATCGTTGGAATCTCCGGAATCCTCATACAATTCCGTTTCTCCCGGAATACCGGCAATAATATTGACAATCAAATTATCCGGGCGCTCAGTCATGCTCTTAACCGTTGCCGGGTTATTTACAATAACACTGCCCTCTTTGAAGAAATAAGGTATTTGGTCGAGCGTAAATTCCAACTCCTCACTCTTGCCGCCGTTGATCATCTTATTGTGGGCTACAGACCACCAGTTGCCCTCCGGAAACCATATTGTCTTTTTACTCAATCCATTGTCAGAAGCCTCGACTATGGGAGCCACCAGAATGTCGTCACCAAAGAAATATTCTCCTTCGTTGGCATATGCCTCATCAACTTCCGGATGTTCGTAATACAGTGGACGGCATATACCGATTCCCGTATCATAACATTTTCTTGCCATTGTGTAGAGATAGGGGAACATTGCGTATCTCAGCTTGACAGCATTATTCATACTCTCGAGATTGTCATACGTCCAGATAAGACGATTGATTTTTGTACCCTTGGTGGCGTGAGTCCTGAAAATAGGGGTGAACACTCCGAACTGTATCCATCTCAACAGAAGTTCGGGATCATTTACGTCCTGCACCCCGTCAGGCATATGGCCTCCGAGGTCGTGTCCCCAATAACCGTAGCCGACATTTGAGGCAGTGGCAGTGAAATATGGTTCAAAAGCAAGCGTAGGATAATTGATATAAGTGTCGCCCGAGAAACCTATCTGATAACGGTGGCTGCCCAATCCTCCCCAACGGTGGAAAATAAGCGGACGTCTGTCAGGACGGTTATTTTTCATCTCGTTGAAAAATACATGATTGCACCAGAAAGTTTCCCCGAGCCCATCAACAAACGGACTTGTCAGATATTGCTGCCAGTCGAGCCACCAGAAATCCACACCCTGTTTCTCAAACGGGCGAATAAAATTTTTGAAAAAAGCTTTGGCAAATTTCTTATCCTCGAGCTGCCATGGAATGCGTTCTTTCTTTGACGGATCAAGCCCGAGATCAAGAGCCATTCCCTCATAAATATCTTCATCAGGCGCCACTCCCGAGGCAGGATGAAGATTGAGAGCTATGTGCATGTTGGCATCATGAATGTCTTTTAGGAGACCGTCGGGATCGGGAATAAGTTTTGTATTCCAGCTCCAGCCGGTCCATCCGCCGCGCCCGTCAGACACCTCCTTCTCACCGTTCCAATGCCAGTCCATATCAAGAATCATCACATCGGCATTGATATCGTTATCTTTCAGATTACGGATAATGTTGCGGAAATCATCGGCTGAATAGTTTTCATACTTGCTATACCAGTAGCCAAAGACATAGTCGGGTGGGAGAGGTATTTTTCCCGCTATGGTTGTGAAATCTTTCAATGCTTTCTTATAATCATGTCCGTATCCCATGAAATAGAGATCAATGGCATCGGGATCCGCCCGTTCTGCAACCCAATCAATACCATCGCTTTCAGGTACAAAAGCAAGCGACCGGCTACCGTCGGGGCGCGTTGCAGAAGGAGAGTCGTCTATCACTGCCCAACCCGAGCGTGAAATCACGCCCTGCTCAAGCTTTGCGCGGTAAGCGTCACCATTATTTTCATCGAGGGTACGGTAAGTGCCACGAAGATTCAGGTCATCCTTGAGCCCGGGATACCAAACCACCTCCTCTCCATTCAAATCCATAGTGATGGTCAGATTCGCAGGCGAAGGGGCTGTCATATCAGGCACACTTCCCTTACGATATTTCAATTTAAGCTTATCGGTGGCGATTTCCAGCCAATCAGCATCACCTCCAA
>CAZXHO010000031.1:0-13355 GCA_964640365.1 uncultured Sangeribacter sp.
GGTGAAATTAGCCACTCTGATGGAAGTGGCGTTGCCAATGCTCATATAAGTCATGAATCCGAGTTGAGCAATGGTATTCATAACCTGATAAGCGTCAAGTTGCACCTTTCCGAACCATCCGCTGGTGACAGCACCCATGGTCCACAGTCCGCATTCTACGCCGCTCTGAATCATCAGTGGATAAGAAGTCACCCACACTTTATATCGGCGACTCTTTCCGGCATGCATAGTTCGCATGGCTCTCCAATACACCCTGTATCGTTTCCTCCACCCTACAATTATTACAATTGCTATGGCAGCCGAAGTCCTCGCTATAAGCGTACTGATTCCGGCACCCGTCAGCCCCAGTTCCGGGAATCCACATTTGCCGAAAATCAAAAGATAGTTCCCACCGATATTCAACACATCAGCGCCCAGAATTACCCACATGGGGCTGGCCGTGTCTGTTGTTCCGTTAGCTGTCTGCTGGAAACAATTGAAAATTGCCATCGGAATAAGAGTGGCAAGCAGTATCAAATAATATTCTCGTGCTATTGGCAACAAATCTTCATCTTGCCCGAACTTGTCAAGAAAAAAGTAAAGAATACCCATCAGCATTGTGAAACTTGTGGCAAGAATTATATTTACCTGCAGCGCTCCTCGGAGCATCCTGCCTCCTTCCTCATGTTCCCCTTTGCCATATAAAGCTCCGATCAATGGAGTGACTCCACCCCCGAAACCCATTAGCATCACGCCGATGACTATAAAAAGACTATTGACAAAAGCAGAGGCGGCAAGTGCATTCAGACCATATGCTCCAACCATCATGGTGTCCGCAAAATTCACCAGAATTACACCAAGTTGCGTAATGAGCACCGGGAAACCGAGTCTGATCAGACTCGCATACGACTCTATATATGATTCAGGAGTGATTTTCTTTATAAGTCTTTTTCCAATCATGTCGGAAAACTATTCGTTTCAGAATGCAAATATAGCTATAATTCTCCAACCCACAAAGAATCTGTCATCTACCCTGCTAAGGCAAAAAAATAATTAACGAAAGCTATTTTTAGACCTCTCATCATAAAAAAAATAGTTGTTGAGAATCGCCGGCTTAACATAAAATTTAAACATGTAAATTGCATATATTCATCTCAAGAATAACTGTAATAAAACATGTTCATTATTTCCTGTTTTAACATTAAAGCAAGGTATTTTTAAATTAATTAAACAAAAATGATATAAATTTGTAATGATTTTTATAGAGGAGTTAATTTATACTCATATTTATTTGATGCTTCAAATCGGAAATTTCCATATTCCGGTTTGTGAGTATTTATTTCCATCTCTACTTTTTCTAATAATCCGCTTCCACATAAGGATCATTGCTTCAGATATGAAAAGAATATTATTGCTCGTCGCTGCCGCCTCCTGTGCCGGATTGGCATCTGCATCAATAAGTCTTGATTCCTGCCGTAATATGGCGGTAAGGAACAATAAGACCGTTAAAAGTGCCGAAGAAACCATCCGGAGTGCAGAATACTATAAAAAAGCAGCACAATCCGCTTATCTGCCCGGTATAGACTTCACCGGCACCTATATGTACAACCAGCATACCATCATTTTGCTTGGTGCTGATGCAAAACTCCCCACCATGAGTTTTGATCCTGCCACTCAAAGTTATCAGTATAATATACTTAAAGGTCCCGACGGAGCACCCATAAAAGATCCCTCTACAGGAAGCTTCATTCCCACTGAGGTGGCAGTGATTCCCAAAGAGGCAATGAGTTATGACATTCACAATGTATTTGCCGGTGCCGTTACGCTTACTCAGCCAATATATATGGGCGGTCAGATAAAGGCTCTCAACGAAATTGCCGGCTATGGCGAAAATCTTGCCAAGGCAATGCGCAACAGCCTTACACAGAATGTTGTCTTTGCTGTTGATGAAGCTTACTGGCTGGTGATATCATTAAAAGAGAAAAAATTGCTGGCTCAGAGTTTCGTAAATCTTGTCGATACACTCAGATATGATGTACAGGCAATGCTCGATGAGGGAGTTGCAACCCGCAGCGATCTGCTTACGGTAGAAGTTAAGCTTAATGAAGCGCGCATAGCTCTTACTAAAGTGGAAAACGGACTAACACTGTCAAGAATGGCGCTCGCACAGCTTTGCGGACTGCCGGTCCATACCCAGATGGAATTGGAGGATGAACAGCTAAAACATGCCGGCAGTGCAGTTGCAGACTCACAAGTAAACATGAGTGACGTTTTTGCAAAACGTCAGGATCTCGAAATAATTCGTCAGGGAATCAATATGCTGAAAGGACGTGAAAAACTCGCAAAAGGAGACATGCTTCCTAAAATTGCACTCATTGGTGCATATTCTTTCTCAAATCCTAATGTTATTGATGGATTTGAAAAACGTTTTGGCGGTGGATTTTCTGTCGGTGCAGCCGTAACAATTCCAATCTGGCATTGGGGAGGAAAAATGAATAATTACAGAGCGGCTCAGGCAGGTACCAAAGCTCAGCGCTTACTGCTGGAAGACACTGAAGAGAAAGTAGAGTTGCAAGTTAGCCAGGCTCAATTCAGTTTCGATGAGGCAAAAAAAACATATAACATGACCCTCACGAACCTTTCCAAAGCAGATGAAAATCTGCGTCAGGCTGAATTGGGATTCAAGGAAGGAGTGCTCACGACAAATGACGTTATTATGGCTCAGACGGCTTGGCTTCAGGCAAATTCCGAAAAAATAGATGCTGAGATCGGAATACGACTTTGCCAGACTTATCTGTCAAAAGTGCTTGGTAACTTGATTTATTAAAATATAGAAAACTGCAAACCCATACTTTTATTTTTTATTCTTTACAGATTATTAATAATTAGCATATAACAAGATATGGCAACTATAAATGCAAACTCCCCGGTGAATCAGGAGAAACCTCAGACTAATAATGACGCCGTCTCGGCAAAAGACCGCATGCTTATACTCACTATCGTGATAACTCTACTCGTGGTTGCTGCCCTCGCTGTGGTCGGTTTCCTTTGCATTAAGCAGGGACCCGATACTATCCAAGGTCAAGCAGACGCAACCGAAATACGTATTTCCGGAAAATTGCCCGGACGTGTAACCAATTTTTATGTAGAGGAAGGTCAGCATGTTAAAGCTGGTGATACTCTTGTTAGAATACATTCATCTCTCATAGACGCACGTCTCGGACAAGCTGAGGCTATGGAAACTGCTGCCAATGCTGCCAATGCAAAAGTGGATGCCGGAACAAGAAAACAGATTATTTCTGCTGCATATGAAGTATGGCAACAGGCTAAAGCTGCATCCGGAATTGCTCAGAAAACCTATCAGCGAATGCAGAATCTTTTTGAAAAGGGTGTGATAAGCGAGCAAAAGCGCGATGAGGCTAAAGCAGCTTATGAGGCTGCTACCGCCGGAGAAAGTGCTGCGAAGAGCCAGTATGAACTTGCCAAGTCGGGTGCCCAGAGGGAAGACAAAGAGGCTGCTCTTGCTCTGGTTGACGTGGCTAAAGGTGGTGTAAAGGAAGTCAATGCTCTTTTAGAAGATCAATACTTAATTGCTCCCTATGATGGTGAGATCACAGAAATTTATCCACATGTTTCAGAGCTCGTAGCAACCGGCGCACCAATTATGACACTTCAGAAAGATGATCACTGGGTAGTGTTTAATGTACGCGAGACAGTACTTAAGGATATTAAATTAGGATCAGTTCTCAAAGTAAAGATTCCTGCTCTCGACAAGGAGGAAGAGGTAAAAGTGTTCTACATCAAAGACCCCGGAACTTATGCAAACTGGCAGGCTACAAAATCTACAGGAGACTTCGATGCACGCACATTCCAGATTAAGGGTCGCCCGCAAAAGAAAATCGAAAATCTTCGCCCGGGCATGTCAATAATTCTTATTCAATAATGGATGCAGGCTCATACTTACAGGGAAAGGAGGATTATAGTATAAAATCACATACTTCCTTATGCACAAAATGAGCCGGACTATAAATTAATCTTAAAATATAATTAAATTAAAATATAAAAATGAAGCCGACAGGATTCAAAGCCATATTCGTCAGGAGTGTACTCCAGATCGTGAGACGACCCATATATTGGGCGGCGTTTTTCATCCTGCCGCTTTTCTGCTTCCTCTTCTTGTCCGGAATGATGGAGAATGGACTTCCAACTAAAGTTCCCGCAGCCATGGTTGACAAAGATGGATCTTCCCTATCAAGATCAGTCACTCAACAATTAGGAGGCATGCAAATGGTTGATCTCGTAGCAAATTGCAACAGCTATACCGAGGCAAGACATCTGATGCAGAAAGGTGACATTTTCGGCTATTTCCTCATTCCCGAAAACTATCAGCAGGATCTGCTTGCAGGTAGAAAACCGGTCATTACATATTATACCAACATGACCTATTTTGTACCCGCCAGCCTGTTATTCAAGACTTTTAAGACTACGGCACTCTATACCAAAGCCGGGATTGCAATGACAGTGGCAGAATCTGTCGGAGCAACCGCTAATGAGATTACCCCTCTACTGCTTCCTATTAATATAGATGCCCGTGCAATCCACAATCCCGGTCTTAATTATGCCATATATCTGTGTAATTCATTTATTCCATGCGTGCTTCAGCTGATGATTTGGCTTGTTACCTGTTTCAGTCTCGGTCAGGAGATTAAATACGGCACTTCCCGAAAACTTCTCGCAATGGCAGATGGCTCAATTCTTAAAGCACTTGCCGCCAAGTTATTGCCTCAGACAATAATATGGATAGTTATTGCTCTCTTCATGGAATCTTGGCTTTTTAAGATAAACGGGTATCCCGTTCATGGTTCATGGTTCTGGCTGACAGTGTCCGAAATAATGTATGTTTTCGCATGTCAAGGAATGGCACTTTTCTTCTTCGGTGTATTCCCAAATCTGAGGTTGTCTCTGTCTATCAGCGCTCTTCTCGGCATCCTTTCATTCTCTATAGCTGCATTCTCGTTCCCGGTGGAGAGTATGTACACTTCTATCGGAATTTTCAGCTGGATTCTGCCGATTAGATATAATTTCTTGATATACATTGATCAGGCTCTTAATGGAGTCCATCTGTATTATTCACGCGTATGGTTCGTGGCATATATCATATTTATGGTTCTCCCGTTTACTTTACTCTGGAGGATAAAAAAGAATATGGCTAAACCTGTATATGCACCCTAAAGTAAAAGCCATGGAGAAAAAAAAGAAATCAATCATAATTCAACTTTTTGATGTATATTGCAGGGAATTCAAACTTGTGATACACGATGCCGGTATTGTTATTTTCTTCCTATTCCTGCCGATAGCTTATCCTGTGATCTATTCACTGATATATAATCCTGAACAGGTAAGGGATGTTAAAATGGTGGTGGTGGATCACGACCGGTCAACAAAAAGCCGTGAACTCGTGCGCAATCTGGATGCAACTCAGGAAGCATGGGTGATAGGATATGCCGCCGATCTTCCGGAAGCACGCAGAGCCATGGATTCTCATAAATGTTATGCCATCCTTGAGATACCTGAAAACTTTGGGAATAAGATTGGTAGAGGCGAACAGGCGAATGCTGTTATGTATTGCGAATCGAGTTTGCTTCTGCGATACAGAGGATTCCTTGTGGCTTCTACAAACGTATCAGCCGCAATGGGAGCTGAGATTCTTGAAGAGAAGATAAATGAGATTGCCCCGCTTGTCGAGACAATTACCGATGGAGATATCATGCCTATAGAGAATATTTCTATGGGTAATATCGAAAGTGGATTTGATTCATTCATCATGCCGGGGGTGTTGATTCTTATCCTTCACCAGTGTATAATTCTTGCTGCCGGTATGGCAGGAGGAGCTAAACGTGAAAAGCCTTCGCTGATCGGATATAATTCATTTAACGAACAACCCAGTGTGCTCATGACAATGATCGGCCAGATGTTGTGTTACATTACTATTCTCGCTCTACCGATCATTTATCTGGTACACTATGTCCCGCTTATGTTTGCGTTCCCTATGGAAGGAGATCTTTTCCAGATTTTGACCTTCCTTGTGCCTATGGTGCTGGCTTGCCTGGGTCTCGGATTCATGTTCCAAGGAATAGTATGGGAAAGGGAATCGGTATTTGTTCTATGGGTTGTGACATCTGTTGTGTTCCTGTTCTTATCGGGACTCACTTGGCCTCGCTACGCCATGGCTCCTTTCTGGAAATTCCTCAGTGACTGCATCCCGGCAACATGGGGAGTGGAAGGCTTCATCCGCATGAATACTAACGGTGCCTCTCTTGCTCAAGTAAGCAATGATTATATCCATCTTTGGATATTAGCGGCAATTTATCTTGTGGGAGCTTACTGCGTGCAGCGTTGGGTGGTTCGTCCGGCAGTAATTAAGGGTTACAATGCCTACGAGACCAGCAAAGCTCAATCAATTTGAAAAGACTAAGACTCAGATCCATAGATAATCTATAAGATTGGGAATAAACAGGGTCTATATTTTTAAGATATTGCGCACAATCATCCAAGCCACCAAGGATATAACGGTGACAATAATTAAAGCGGGTGAATAAATCTTTTTATAGAGACGCGGCAGCAGTGATTGCCGCGTCTTTAACCATAATAGGAAGGCTATGACAGGCAACATCAATGTTACGAAAGCATTCGCATGAAATGCTCCCGCCAAATCACCATGCATAAGGGCATGAAGCATTCTTTGGCTACCACAGCAGGCACAATTCAAACCTGTGAGCCGGCGGAAAACACACCCGGGCATAAAGGATACTGTCAGTGGATCAAACACAAAATAAAAAACGGCACATAATGCTGCTATAAGCCACATTATTTGCCGTCTCTGTCGATTACTATGGAAAGCCCTCATCTGATTCTATCAGCTGATGAGCATTATCGGAAGATATAAGGTAGCAGAAAGTACACCAAGCACAAATGATACAATAATCCATGTCTGGGCTCTGTTAGATGCTCTTTTTGCACCTTCTATATCACCAGAGAAATATCGTGTGCTAACCTGAGAAGAAAATATTATTGCTACGATTCCCGGAATAAAGCAACAGAACACAGTGGAAAGCACCGACCATATGAGATATGTAGTTGGCATAGGCTCTTGCTGTGGGGCTTGAGTAGGGCGAAAAGGTTGGACCGGACGAACATTTGAAACCGGCTGCGCGGGTTGTGACACCGGAGTTTCTTTTGGCCGATTTCCGGTTGCCCCCGGAACCGGTGGCGGAGTATCATGCAATTTTTTCGAATCAAAATCTATCTTTAAAACCTCAGCCCATTCTTCATCAACAGTTTGTGGTTCATCCTCAGATTTAATTTCAACCTTTATGTTAACCGGTTCCTCCAACGCCTTGACAATTTCACGGGGAGCTTCTTCGGGAGTAGTAAGGTTAATAATACGGCCTTTAAAAGCAGTCTCAATTCCTTCGGGCATAACACCTCTGAAGTCATCAAGTGCAATCAGTTCAATATTATTCTCATTAAGTAATTCAACCAACTTCGGATCGGGAGAATGCCATTCATCTCGTGGAATGTAGTCCACTTTTATACCAAAGGGTAAAAGTCGGTCTATAATATCTGCATTCTCTCTATCTGTCGCCACAAGCTTGACACAAATTCTGTTGCCTTCGTTGAAAAGTGATACGACGCGCTCGGCGCAATCACCATTACCCGATGCGAAGATGGCTATATTTTTCATATTAATTTATCAATAAGAAACCTTTATTCCCCACTATTGAAAGAGTGCGGAATTTCAACCCTCAAATTTATAAAAAAACTCCCTAATGCCCAACTAATATTCAAAAATAAGAACGCGATTATATCAAAATGAAAAAATTTAGATAATCAATTCTTTCCCGGCAGTATATTTTTTTGATAACCGGATAGGATAAGGGAGAATAAGTTAAAAACAATATCCTAAAATAGCAGTGCAGGAAAGTATTTGCTAATTATTCTAACATGAGCTGATAATCCGTTACATCAAGCAACCGTCCGAATTTTTCACCGACTTTCTTAAAATCGGAAACTTTCTTGAATCCTAACCGCTCATGGAATCTACATGAACCTTTATTTTCGGAGGTAATACAGGCTATAAGGGAAACATATCCTCGGCTTTTACATTCATCTATCAAAATACGCATCATTTCCCACCCAATTCCATTACCCGTTTTCCATGGTACAACGTATATGGTAGTTTCCACAGTGATCTTGTAAGCCGAAAAGGCTTTCCATGCATGTACATAACAATAACTTATTAGGTTGCCATCCTCTTCACACACATAGTATGGAAATTTCGAAGAGATGTCAGTTATCCTCTTCAACATATCGCCGGTATTCAACGGGTGTTCTTCAAATGTTACAGTCGTGTTTTCAACATACCATTTATATATTTCCGCAATCTCTCCCGAATCTTTGTCGGGATCAACAGGACGGATTATATAATTTCTTTTTTCTTCATCCATAGGAATTTAAGGCTAAACTTGTTGCATCTCTACAAGCTTGCGGTAGTGGCCGTTGAGAGCAATCAGATCATCGTGCGTGCCTCTCTCCACAATCTTACCCTCATGCATTACGCATATTAAGTCAGCATTGGCTATAGTGGAAAGACGGTGGGCTATAACTACTGTGGTTCGGTTTTTCATAAGCCTCTCAAGCGCCTCCTGCACCAATCTTTCACTCTCGGTGTCAAGAGCTGAAGTAGCTTCATCCAGTATGAGAACAGGCGGATTCTTAAGAACAGCTCTGGCTATGCTTATACGCTGGCGCTGTCCACCCGAAAGACGGCATCCCCGGTCGCCTACCATCGTATTGAAGCCATCCTGAGTGTCCATTATGAAATTGTAGGCATTTGCAATTTTAGCGGCAGCCACAACCTCATCCATTGTAGCATCCGGAGTGCCAAAGGCTATATTATTGAAGAACGTATCATTAAACAAAATAGCCTCTTGATTAACATTTCCCATAAGTGATCTAAGTTCGTTCACTTTATAGTCGCGCACATCCGCACCGTCTACTTTCACCTCACCCTTCTCAACATCCCAGAATCTTGGTATAAGGTCAACAAGCGTAGATTTTCCGGAACCTGATTGACCTACGAGAGCAACTGTCATTCCGGGACGGATATCAAGATTGATATCCCTGAGTACGTCCCTCTCCCCGTCATAACTGAACGACACATTGTTGAAGCTGATCGCTCCGGTTTCCGCTCCACTCTTTAATTTTACCGGATAGGGGGAATCTTTGATAGGATTTTCAGCATCAAGAATTTTGTCTATGCGCTTAAGCGATGCCATTCCCTTCTGAATAGCGTAAGATACCTTCGACAGCTCTTTTGCCGGATTGATAATACTATAGAAGATTACCATATAGTATATAAAACCCGGGGCATCAATTGAAGCATTGCCATCAAGAATAAGCACGCCTCCAAACCACAACACGATGGCAATGGCTGCAGTGCCGAGAAATTCACTCATAGGATGGGCCAGCGCATAACGCCGTTGTATGGAAGTGGAAATCCTACGGTAGTCATCCGTTTCTCCATAAAACATCTTCTCCATCTGCTTTTCTGCATTGAAAGCCTTAATCACCCGTAAGCCCCCTATAGTCTCCTCTGTAGTGGAAAGGATCGTACCTAATAGTTCCTGTGCCTTGTAGGAAGATGATTTAAGTTTTTTCCCCACTGTACCCATAACCCATCCGGCTATAGGAAGAAGTATGAAAACAAACAGCGTAAGTCTCCAGCTTAACATACACATCACGAAGAGATAACCTATAATAAGGATCGGATTCTTTACCAAAGCCGACAAACTTGAAGCAACTGAAACCTCAATCTCGGTTACGTCACCCGACAATCTCGACATTATGTCACCTTTCCGCTCGTTGGTGTAGAACCCTATAGGAAGAGAAAGAATTTTAGAATAAAGTTTATTGCGGATGTCGCGCACTACTCCGTTCCTCAGAGGAATGGTGAAGTAGTCGCTGAAATAAGCCATAATGACTTTTACAAAGGTTGCCAACACAAGCACGGCTGCCATCATTGCAAGCGTAGTTGAAGGGCCGAATTGGGAAATGAGGCGTTGCACATACCAATAAAAATTATTGAGCACAACATCCTGTATATCACCTTCACCTAAGGTCATATAGGAATATTCCGTAGTGTCGAGCCTGAAAAGTATTTTCAGAATCGGCATGATAAACGCAAATGAGAAAATTGTCGAGAACATAGTAAGGAAGTTGAATACCACACTCCAGACTATGTTCCATTTGTAAGGACGTGCAAAACGCCTTATGAACATTAGAAGATCTTTCATTTTCAGAATGTAGGGAGACATGCGATAATGATATTAAAAATAGTCTCCCGTTTGTGGTTGCAAAATTAACTAAAATAACTCATTGCTCAAATTAACATGCAAAAGAGTTTCATAATAACATGCCTCTAAAATACGCATTGTTGCTATTTAGAGTTTAATCCCTGATTGCAGCACAAAACACTATGACCAAAATTACAGTTTTACCGCATTTTTTAAACAGACTCTTATTTGACACTTCAATAATTTTAGCTAATTTTGTCAGCATGGAACCGATTTTTAATCCGGTATTTTTCTATAGTGTCGTATGGATCATGGCTGGTCTTGCCGTGATTGTTTTCCTTGCCCTTCATAAAGTTGAAGCGGCATATGGCATGACTTATTCCAAGACATGGGGACCGGCTCTCTCAAACCGCACGGGCTGGATAATTATGGAAGCTCCTGCTTTCATATGTATGTTGCTCTTGTGGATTCTTAGTCCTCGCGCCGGGCAGCTCCCTCTCTGCATAATGGCAGGCATGTTTGAAATACACTATTTCCAAAGAACTTTCATATTTCCCTTTCTCATAAGGGGTAAAAGTAGAATGCCATGGGCAATAGTGATAATGGGAATGATTTTCAATACTGTAAACACTTATATGATCGGGGGATGGTTATTTTATGTATCTTATCCTGATACATATACATCCACTTGGCTTATCTCTCCACAGTTTATCATCGGAACCTTGATTTTTATTTTCGGAATGGTTGTAAACCTACATTCCGACAGTGTTATCAGACATTTGCGCAAGCCCGGCGATACTCGCCATTACATTCCATGTAAGGGAATGTACCGTTGGGTGACAGCCGGTAATTATTTCGGAGAATTTACGGAGTGGGTAGGGTTTGCAATTCTCACTTGGTCACTGCCGGGTGCTGTATTTGCACTTTGGACTTTTGCAAATCTCGCGCCGAGGGCACGGTCTTTATATCAAAGATATACAAAAGAATTCGGCACCGAGTTTACATCCTTACGAAGGAAGTACATTCTCCCATTCTTATATTGATTTCTTAATAACTTCGTCTGCTAAATAAACCCATATATGAATCTTTTCGCTCCAGGGAATATCGGCCCCGTGACACTGCGAAACCGCACAATACGGTCCGCTGCGTTTGAAGGAATGGGTAAAGACAATAACCCTTCCTCTATGCTACGCGATTACCATTTCAGCGTGGCCAAGGGAGGTGTGGGAATGACAACTCTTGCTTATGCCGGTATATGCCGTTCAGCCCTATCTTTCAAAACGCAACTTTGGCTCCGACCGGAGATTGTCCCCGATCTTAGGGAAATTACTGACGGCATACATTCCTACGGTGCAAAGGCATCTATCCAGATTGGTCATTGCGGAAATATGACCCATATCTCTACAGCCGGTTCCATTCCGGTGGGTGCATCTACAGGATTCAATCTCTATTCACCTACTATTGTTAGGGGAATGCGCAAAGATGAACTGAAAGAGATGGCACGCAATTTCGGCGATGCCGTCAGAACGGCTCGTGATGCCGGCTTTGACTGCGTTGAAGCCCATGCCGGGCACGGCTATCTTATTTCCCAATTTCTTTCCCCTTACACCAACCGACGACACGATGAATACGGAGGTTCTCTTCAGAACCGTATGCGCTTCATGCAGGAATGTATGGAGGAAATAATGAAAGCTGCCGGCTCAGACATGGGGGTGATCGTGAAAGTCAATATGCGCGACGGTTTCAAGGGAGGTATGGAAATAGAAGAATGTCTTGTGGTGGCTAAAGAACTTGAACGGTCAGGCGCTCATGCACTCGTGCTGTCCGGCGGGTTTGTAAGCAAAGCTCCAATGTATGTGATGCGCGGAGAGATGCCAATATATTCTATGACTCATTATATGCCACAGCTTTGGCTCAAATATGGTGTAAGGATGTTTGGCAAATACATGATTCCAAAAGAACCTTTTAAGGAATTGTTTTTCCTCGATGATGCAAGATTGTTCCGTCGCGAGCTGAAATTACCACTGATATACGTAGGAGGAGTGGTAAGCCGTGAGGGTGCAGACAAAATAATGGATGAAGGATTTGACTTTATTCAGATGGGAAGAGCGCTCCTTAATGAGCCGGATTTCGTAAACAGAATTCGGGAGGAAAGCAACCATCGTTGCGGGTGTGACCATGTGAACTATTGCATTGCCAGAATGTATTCAAGAGAAATGGCATGCCATAAACATCTTAATGACCTACCCCGTGCAATCATCAGAGAGATCGAAAAAATTAAAATCCGGGATGGGAAAGAGAATTGATCTTACAGACAGCTGCGCTATCATAACCGGTGCTACCGGAGGAATCGGATCGCAGTTTGCACTGGAACTGGCTCGGAGAGGTGCCGGACTAATCCTGCTTGATCTTAATGAAGAAAAACTTATCAAAACGGCTGATTCGATCAGTCGTGAAACCGGAGTCGCTGTTCACATTCTTCCCCTCGACCTTACAGACCCGGATGCAGTTAATAAACTCGACAATTTCTGTAAGGAGCTGCGGATAAATCCGGACATCCTGATTAATAATGCAGGCATCTTCTCTTTCTCCGGCTTAACAGAAATGGATGCTGCTAAAATAGAGATATTTATCAATCTGCATGTACGTGCCGTGACCATGTTGTCAAGATGGTTTGCAATACGGCGTGCCGAAGCTGGTTCAGGCTGGCTGCTCAATATGTCATCTATGTCATGCTGGATGCCTATGCCCGGATTAGCCATGTATTCCGCTACAAAGGCCTATCTACGTGTGTTCTCACGGTCGCTCCATTACGAAATGAGAGATGCCGGGGTTAGTGTGACGGTAGCTTGCCCGGGAGGCATAGCTACCGACCTCTTCGGTCTCCCGGCTAATCTTAAAAAACTCGCCGTCAGACTTCGTGCGCTTGATACGCCCGACAGTTTTGCAAAAAAAGCTATAGACCGTATGCTTAAGAAGAAAAAGCAATATATTAACGGTTGGCTCAACAGATTTTCTATA
>CAZXHO010000032.1:0-13144 GCA_964640365.1 uncultured Sangeribacter sp.
TCTCAGCGTGGTAGTTATCAGGGAAAAGAGGACGGAGCACACGGTCCACCAGACGAGAGGTAAGAATCTCGTAATCACTGGCACGACCTTCCCTTTTCAGGAATCCGCCCGGATATCTGCCAATGGAGGAATATTTCTCTTTATACTCTACTGTGAGGGGCATGAAGTCTACGCCCTCATTTGCCTCCTTGGCAGAACATACGGTGGCGAGAAGCATTGTGTTGCCCATGCGTACCTCCACCGCGCCATCAGCCTGCTTGGCAAGTTTGCCTGTCTCAATCGTAATCTGACGGCCATCACCAAGCTCGATGGTCTTCTTTACTGGCTTTAACATATAAATTTCTTTCTTGTTTTTTCTTCGCTGAGTGAAAATTAGTGCAAAGTTAACACTTTTATTCCTATTAAACCACTTATTCTTATTATATTTGCACCCCGAAATAGATTTATTACGACATGAAACGAAATTTTACATACTTTTCCGGCAGCATTTATGCAACCGCTTGCGCAATTGCTATTATGGCAACAAGCTGCGCTAATGACGATTTTAAAATCAAGGGTGAAATATATGGCGCTGACAATATGCCTGTAGTGCTTGAGAAGTCTGACTTCCACGGACGTTGGATAGCAATCGATTCCACCCGGACCTCCTCAAATGGCTCATTCTCTATTAAGCGCCAGGCTCCCGCCGCTCCTGAAATCTTCCGCCTGGAATTAGACGGGAAATATGTCTACGTGCCTGTAGATTCTACGGAAACTATCACTGTAACATCTTCTCTCGAAAATTTCGGCTCCGATTTTTCTCTTACTGGATCTGTAAAGGCTGAAACTCTCGAAAAATTTGAAAAGGAAGTGATTGCCCTTCCTTCAGATATTTCTGCCGATTCATTGGAATCTTTCAAGAGAAATGTTTATTCGAAATATATGAGAGACGGACAGGGGTCGATTGTAAGTTATTATATTCTTACCAAAATGATAGGCAAACAAGCTCTTTTCGACCCTGACAAAGATTATAAATATTTTGCTGCTGTGGCCAACGGCTTTAAACAACTCCGTCCGGATGATCCGCGCACTGCTCTTCTTGAAAATACTACAATCACCGCGCAAAAGAAACGTAACCGGGGTTCTGGAAATATTCTACAGCTGGAGGCGGAAGAACTTACGGTTATCGATATCGATCTTCCGGACGAAAACGGTACAAACAGAAAGCTTTCAGAACTGGTGGGTAACGGAAAACCTACTGTTGTTATTTTTTCTCTGCTTACGCATCCTGACTCCCCGGCAATAAATATTGACCTCTCCAGACTTTATTCATCTTTCGGCGGCAATATAAACTTCTATCAGGTTTCTCTCGATCCGGATCAATATGCTTGGAGAGATGCTGCAAAGAACTTACCTTGGGTGACTGTATTCGATCCTGACGGTGAATATTCCAAAGCAGCTGTTAAGTATAATGTCGGATCATTACCAACATACTTTGTATATTCTGCCAAAGGAGAATTAAAGGCGAGGGCTAATAATATTGAAGAACTTCGTAAAGAGTTAAGATAAATAAAACCTGTATTCTGGGCACTCTAACAGATATAACTACATAATTGACAAAATGAAAGCCAGATTTTATTTTGCAATTCTTATTTCTCTTTTTACAGTAGCCATAGCCGCGGCTGACGATGCCACCCCTTTTCAGGTTATTCCGACCGGTAGAATCCTTATGGATGCAGCTCTGTATGCCTCTCCTCAAAAAGACATGTTTCCTGACGGTGTTGCAATCCCGGAAGTCAGACTCGGTGCGAGATTTAAATATGGGAAATGGAGTGCTCTGATCGATATGGGATATGCCTATGCTAAAGTAGGCTTGCGGAATATGTGGATTCAATATGGTTTCAATGACCACAGTTATATCCGTTTTGGGAATTTTATCCATGAATTCGGACTGCAGACTACTTCCCTGTCGGCAAAAAGCACATATGAGCAAACCATTGCAAGTGCTCTTTATTCACCCAGTCTGCAGATGGGAGGAATGTATGTGAATTATTCAAAAAATTTCTTCGGAGCTGTCAGTGCTCTTGTGGAATCAGGTGCTCGTACAAACGTCATGAACACTCCCCTCTTCAACCAACAAGGCTACGGATTCCTGACTCGATTGGTATGGCGTAAGGCAGATACCAACAAACCTATTTTCCAGACAGGTATAAGCGCCGGCTTTGCTACACCCCAACAAAGACTTGTGGATGGAGAAGATGTTCACGACGGCTTTGCAATGTCAGCCACATTCCCAACAAAAGTAGTTCAGGAAACAGCGATAGGAACCACAGTGGCAAAGGCTGAAAATCTTTTTAAGGTTTCACCCGAATTGCTTATTTCCTACGATAGGATTGCTCTTGAATGTCAATACTTTTTCCAACAGATTAACCGTCGTGAAAAGCTTAATCCCTTTCGCTCTCAAGCAGGATATGCTACTTTGAGAGGTATCATATTCGGGGAAAGATATTCATATGTATCTTCTACTGCTTTGGTATCAAATCCTAAAAATAAGACTCTCGAATGTGTCTTGGATTACAACTACGCCACTCTCTGTGATTTCAAGGCGGGAATTGCAGGAGGCAGGGCTAACAGCTTTAATATTACCTTCAATTATTATTTTAACCCTTATATCACAGGACGTCTGAATTACACCTATACCCATGTTTGGGGTAGAGAGGGCCATGATCCGATGACTCTTAACGGTTTTCAGGCGAGACTGATGCTTTTGTTCTAAACCAATGAACTTAGACTGGAAAGATGCTCTTGGAGCATTAAAAGATTCTGGCTTGATTCCTGAGGACAATACTCCTGACGTTCCGGAAGTAAAAACCTCTGACAATAAAGCTAAAAAAGATATTCTAAGAGTCTCCATCGACCGAAAAGGAAGAAAAGGCAAAACTGCCACTATAATTGAGGGTTTCACTGCACCGGACAATCAATTGGAAGAACTTGCAAAGACCCTCAAGCAGAAACTCGGTACAGGAGGAAGTGCAAGGGGAGGTGAAATTCTGATTCAGGGCGACCGAGTGGCGGACGTTATCTCTATTCTCAATTCTCTCGGTTACAAATGCCGCAAATGAATTGGTGGCTTAATTCATGTCGAAGTAATAAATAAGATACACAAAAGTGCTTCAACTTCAACGTGCTTCTGCCGGTTCCGGCAAAACCTATACGCTAGCAAAAAAATTCATCTGGTTTCTAATCACTATTAAGGAAAGCGGACACACACTTCGTCTGCGTTCATCAAAAGAAATTGCGGATGGTCTTGGCAGGATTCTGGCCATTACCTTTACTAACAAGGCCACGAATGAGATGAAGCAAAGAATTGTTGATAAACTTGCTGATCTATCTCGAGCTGCCGACAACGAGTTGTCGGATAACGATATTTCTTCTATAGCTTATCTTACCGAGTTCGCTTCTGCTCTAAATGTATCACCACAGACAATTGGGAAAACTTGCCAAGAGGCTTTGTCAGTACTTCTTAATGATTACTCTGACTTCAAGGTTTCAACAATAGATTCTTTCTTCCAATCTGTTCTTCGCACATTTGCTTATGAATCTAATCTGAATGATTCATATCAGGTGGAAATAGATACGGATTATCTTGCCACAGCCGCCGTGGATGCAACCCTTGACACTGTTGACAAGGCAACCGGAGAAAAATCCTCAGCTTCTCTTTGGCTGCAGATTCTTATGGATGATGCAGCCTCTACGGGTTCACAATGGAACGTGTTTCAAAAGAGCGAAACAACCCGCTCAATTTACAACAGGATAAGACACTCCATATTCCGACTTGAAAGCGAGGAATTCAAAGAGATACGGAAAGAACTTGATGAGTATTTTGAAAACGACAATGAGGCAGATCCTCTTGCGCAGGCATATATAAGACTTAAATCACGTCTGGAAAAGCCTTTGCAAGATGCCATTGACAATACTCAAAAATATTGCAGACAGTTGGAGAAGTTAATCCATTCAGAAGGTTTGGATGCGAAAGAAGACTGTCAGCGCTGGTTTGATTCCCATTTGCGTAAAATCCCTCAGCTGGTGTTTAATGAAACCTCTTCAAAGCCACCATTTAAACCTCTCACTATTTCAGATAAAAAATCTCTTTTGAAAAAGGGAGTGTCTTCATCGCATGAAGCAGAAATAAATTATCTCGCTTCTATGATGTATGCGGAATACTCACGTTGGTTGGAGCTAAGGGAAACACCTGAATGGAAGCACTGGGCAATATATGCACCGCTCATTCCATATCTCGGGTTATTAGGTGAAGCTCGTAGAAAAATGAAAGAATTTTTGGACTCCAATAATATGATTCAGCTTGGTGAAACCAATGCTATGTTGAAAAGGATTATTGGTGACGATGACACTCCTTTTATCTACGAACGTCTCGGCACGACGGTAAACCATTACCTTATAGATGAGTTTCAGGACACATCCCGAATGCAGTGGGATAATTTGATGCCATTGCTGCTGGAAAGTGACAGTCGTGGAGAAGACAATCTGATTATAGGCGATGCAAAACAAAGCATCTATCGTTTCCGCAATGCAGAGCCTTCTCTTATCACAACTACAGTTCCGGAAACGTTTCCTACACATCTGGCAGCCGGGATGAGTAAAGAAGACAATACTAACTGGAGGTCAGACAGAAGGATTGTTGAATTTAATAACTTTTTCTTTCATTTTCTTGTAAAAGAAATAGAAAAACTTGGTAAGGGAACATTAGACTTCTCCGATTTATACGGAAATGTGGCACAATATCCCAGTCACCGACAACCGGCCGGATACATAGAAATTCGTTTTAAGGAATCCATTTCTACTTCTGATGAAGTTGATAACGAGGAAAGCGAGGGAAATCCTCTCGAAGAGGTTTGTCCGCTTATATCCTCTCTTCTGGAAAGAGGATATGAATGTCGTGACATAGCTCTGCTGGTAGATACAAATCAGCTTGGCAAGGATGTAATCGCAGCTATTGTAGCCTATAATGCAACTTTGCCTAAAGGGAAACGTAAAATAGACTTCATAAGTGAGGAATCTCTGCTCGTGTCTTCAGCAGATGCAGTGGGCATAATTATCGGAGTCCTTGAAAAGATGATCAGTGGCATTAGAAAAACTGACAAAGATGAGGAAAATGAGCAGCAACATCATGAATGGAATGATATCCGTTCAAATTTCAGTTTTTTCTCACTCCGACATCCTGAGATGAGCGTTGCTCAACAAATCACTGAATTCCTTAATGAAGATTCCCCGGTCGAGGCAATTAATTCAATGCTCTCTTCTATGCAGACTGTAGCGCTTCCTGCTCTTGTAGAAGCCATCACTGAAAATTTTGTACCAGTTAATCTCCGCCGGTCACAGGCTGTTTATATTGCTGCTTTGCAAGATATGGTGCTTGAATACTGCGACCGTTATGCCGCTGATGTTGCTTCTTTCCTTAACTGGTGGAATGCCAAAGGAAAGGATCGGTCAATCTCCTCACCGGAAGGAGTGGATGCGGTACAAATAATGACCGTCCACAAGGCTAAAGGACTCGAATTTAAATGTGTGATACTGCCGTATGCCACCGCATCAATCACACCAAGACGAAAATCTGAATGGCGCTGGGTCAGACCCGCTGCTTGCTTCAGCGAAGCCGCTCTCCCCCCTTTCCTTCCTGTAGAAACAACTCCTGATCTTGAACATACTGAACATGCTGCTATCTATCAAAGATATTTCGACCTATACATGATGGATAGGCTTAATTCCACATATGTAGCATTCACAAGGGCGATAAGTGAACTTTATATTATTACTAAAACACCTAAGAGAGCTGACTCAAGTATTGGATATTATCTTAAAGCCATTTGTGGCGATGCCGATGAACTTATTTGCACTGAGGATGACACTTCGCTGAAAGGACTCATGTTTCCTCCGGGCATATCCAAATGGAATCAAAATGAAACCATATTGTCTTTTGGAGATAAACCAAATATAACGCAAGAAACAGACTCCGATTCAGATTCAATAAGTTCTGATAGTGAATTAATTATAGAAGAATACGGCGTAGACAGCAGCGCTACCGTACTACACTATGTTGAGAGTGATTTAGAGTCCGCTACCCTACTTCCCGAAATAAATGACTATACGATTGAGGATGATCCGACTTCAACTATGATTCCTGAAGCCGCCGATAATGATCCACGATCTGATGGAAACCTACTGCATGCGATCATGGGAATGGTAAAAACAAGTGAGGATCTCCCCCGGGCTATATTATCCATGAAAACCCGTGGTCTCATAACAGGAGAGCAAGCACTGGAATGGGAAGAAATGTTAAAAGAGGCTATACAAATACCCGAAATTAAAAAATGGTTTATACCCGGAAACCGGTGGAAGATTCTAAACGAAAGGGCAATCCTTGTTCCCTGGTCAGCTGATCGACGTCCTGACAGGATTATGATATCTCCCGACCGTGAACAGGCAGTAATCATTGATTACAAGTTTGGACACGAAAGATATGATAAAGCATATTCAAAACAAATAAAAGATTATATGACTAAGCTTCGAGAGTCTTCCGGAATAAGAAATATTAAAGGGTATCTCTGGTATGTAAGAACGAATAAAATTATTGAAATACATTAAGGCACCGATTAATAAGAAATGGCAGCCGCGACCTATTAGCCCGATTCATATAAAATTCAGCTTGCTGATTTTATATGAATCGGGTCCTTTACTGAAAAATCCCAACCCAACTAACAGATTGGGATGGAAAGAGGTATGAAAATTTGGATATATCGTGCCAAACCGTTAATTTTGCATCATAAACCAACACTCCTTGACTTTGGATACAGACCCTTTACCATCTATATCTCCCACGTTTTCCCTTCTTATTCTTCTTTCGCAGTTCCTTGAAGTTCATGCACCGGAAAATTGGGTTTCGTGGGGTATACTATTACTTGTGGCAGCTATTTGCCTTATGCTTTCAGCATTCGTCTCCGGAAGTGAAATCGCATACTTCGGACTTACTACAACAGAAATAGAAGATTTGAGGGAAGAGGATAGCCCGGAATCTAAGAAAGCGTACCACCTTCTTCAAAATAGCGAACAATTGCTTGCAACCATTCTTATTTCCAATAACTTGGTCAATATAACTATGGTTGTAGTGCTTAGTTATGCCATAAACCAGGTATTTTCTTTCTATAATGCTGTAGTAGATTTTCTATTACAGACTGTTCTCCTCACATTCCTTTTGCTATTGTTCGGAGAAATTTTCCCAAAACTTGTGGCACGCAGCCGAACAGCCAAATGGGTAAAGTTTGCAGCTTCAGGATTAACTACCTTATATAAAATTACATCTCCGCTCGCTAAATTAATGGTAAAGTCCACCGCCCTTGTCAATAAGGTAGTGACAAAGAAAAACGAAAACCTTTCGACTGACGAGCTTGAAAAAGCTCTTCAGATTTCCGATATTAAAGAAGGACAGGATAAGGAAATGCTTGAAGGTATTCTTTCTTTTGGAGAAAAAGAGGTCAGCGACATTATGATATCAAGGGTTGATATCACTGCTATAGAGTATCACGACACATGGAGTGAGGCCATGGATGTAATCCTTAAATCAGGCTATTCTCGTATTCCTGTTTATGATACTTCCCAAGATACCATCAGAGGAATTCTTTATTCCAAAGACCTTCTTCCTTATATTGGCAAACAGGGAGACTCATTTCGTTGGCAGACTTTGTTAAGACAGCCCTACTTTGTGCCTGAATCCAGGATGATAGATGACTTGCTTGAAGACTTCCGCAAAAAGAAAATTCACATTGCCATCGTTGTTGATGAATATGGAGGCACTCAGGGAATGGTGACACTTGAGGATATTATTGAAGAGATTGTAGGGGAAATCGATGATGAATATGATGAATCTACATCGGTTTACAAGAAAATAAATGCAAATACCTACGTCTTCGATGCAAAAATCTCATTAGGAGATTTCTGCCATATCATCGACATTGATGAGGAGGAATTAGGAGATTGTGGTGATGCCGAGACTCTTGCCGGTTTGCTTTTAGAGATAAAGGGAGACTTCCCGACTCTTAAAGAATGTATGCAACGCGGGCCTTGCCGTTTTCAAGTAATTCAAATAGAAAAACACAGAATCACGAAAGTTAAGGTGACTGTGAATTTATCTTCTAAAAACGATTCAACGGTTAAAAACGAGGATTGAAATATGGACGATGAGTTGATATATTGGAATCACCCTACTCCGATTGGCATTCGAGTAGAAGAAGTGTCCGGCATGTCTGACAAAGGAGGCCGTTTATGGAGAGAAATGGCTCTTCAGATTTATTGTGAGAACGGAAGGGACGGGTACAGGGAAATTGGGCATTATGCAAACGGTGCTCCATTTCTCTTCGGACAGCCTATGAGAATATCTCTTACCCATACAGATCATTTACTCGCAATAGCACAATTACCAAAAACTCCTGAAGCTGATCTGTCAGTATTTTCAAGTCGTACTGCTTTAGGTATTGATGCCGAGAAATTAACAAGAGCACAGGTTATTAAAGTGCGCAACAAATTCTTAACTGATCATGAGCTGCAGATGATTCCGGAAGATGATATCGAAAAAAATATTATCGCTTGGACATCTAAAGAGGCTTTATATAAAGCGGCTTTAACTGAAGGATTAGATTTCAAAAATAATCTAATAATTGAATCTTTGCCGGTCATAGACCGAGATATGAATATTCCGGGAAGTGGTGCCCCAATAATCGGCTCAGCCAAAATACTATTTCCGGAGAATAAGGTTCCATCGCTCGAAGGAGCGGAAACTCTAAATGAGGTAGAGATGAAACTTTATAGCTACTTATCGGACGGTTATTGCATCACTCTTGCCTATTCTCCCAAATGTGCTAAGTTTAAGAAGAAATAATCTGCCTCTTTTTTCAAACAGCCGTCCCGCTTCTTTTCTCTTATTTTAGGGATTAAGAAGATCCTTATTGTAATAGTTCATCACACTTTCCGCAGCTTCAAGAGCATGTTTGGCTTTCCCCTCAGGATTAATTTTAATTGCCTTTAAATAATCGTTTATAGCTGCCGAATGTTCTCCCAAAGCCCAGTGCTTCATTCCCCTTAAAGTGTAGGCTTCATCATCTTCCGGATTGGCGTTAATATAATCATTAAGTAAACTAATGGCATCATTGGGTAACAGACGCCTTATTTCATCCAGATTCATACTCTTTATCATTACAATATAATTCTTTGGGATTTTACATCCCGTTGAATAAACATGGATGCAAGCGTATCAAACTTATCAGTATTTTCTGTAGTGAGATATTGAATTTTGCCGCCTTTCTCGCATTTCGACTCTATCTCACTATGACGTTTAAGATAGTCAGCGAGGCTCTCAGCCACTCTCTTCCCCTGAGCAAGGATTTTAATATGATCAGGAGTATATTGCCTGATTTTAGAATAAAGAAGAGGATAATGTGTACAACCGAGCACAAGCGTGTCGATCTCCGGGTCAATAGACAATATTCCGTCGATATATTTCTTTACAAAATAATCCGCACCCGCATAGTCTGCCTCATTATTTTCAATAATAGGCACCCACATGGGACATGCATATTCTGTTATCGTCATATTAGGATTCATCTTTTCAAGCTCCAGTGTGTAAGATCGGCTCGCCACTGTACCGGGTGTTGCAAGAATACCTATATGTCCTGAATGGGTCATACCCGGCAAAATCTCTACCGTTGGACGAATTACCCCCAAAACCCTCTTATGGGGGGCGATTACAGGCAGATCATTCTGTTGTATTGAGCGCAGCGCCTTTGCTGAAGCGGTATTACAGGCAAGAACCACAAGGTGACATCCTTTTTCGAACAATGCCTCTACAGCTTGTAATGTGAACTCATAGACAAGGTCAAAAGACCGTGATCCATACGGTGCACGCGCATTGTCACCTAAATATAAATAATCATATTCCGGCAACCGTGCTGCTATCTCTTTAAGTATAGTCAGTCCTCCATATCCTGAATCAAACACTCCTATAGGCATATGTCTAAAGATTAAATTTTAGCGAACGTATCTATATAAATAAAGCGGAGCACAGTCTCCGCTTTATTCGTTATTAGATTTAACTTTATCATTTTACACCCAGCTTTGCCTTCACTTCATTGGTGACATCAACTACAGGGGCAGCGAAATAAATAGTCAACTGAGGATTCTTTTCCTGAATCAAAGAATAACTGCCTTCTTTTCCTACTGCTTCTACAGCACCACGGATTTTCTGGAGAATCGGTGCCATAAGATCCTGCTGCATTTTCTGAATGTCCTGCATTGCCTGCTCTTCAAACTGAGCTATCTTTTGCTGGTAGTCAGAAAATTCACGAGTCTTACGCTCGCGGATTGCCGGAAGTTCATCTTCCTTCATATTCTGAAGCTCATCATACATGCGCTTCATTTCTTCACCAAGTTTATTGTACTCATCCTGATACTTCTTGTTAACTTCTTCAATCTGCTTCTGTGCCTCTGCTGACTCAGGCATTTTTGTGAAGATTTCATTGGTATCAACAAGACCGATTTTCAGTGTCTGTGCGGAAGCCAGCATAGGGAAAAGCACGGCTGCCACTAACAAAAGTTTTTTTAGCATTTCGTTTGGTTTGTTATTTATATTTCTATCTTTTCGGCTTTAGAAACAGAAAAAATGTTTCTTATCGCAAAGTTACTCATTTTATTTGGAATAACCCAATTTTGCAAGCACTTCATTGCTCACATCTATCTTTGGAGAAGCAAATACAATGCTTTGGGAAGAGGCACGGTCAAAAATTGTCTGGTAACCCTTTTCTTCTGCCACTGCTTTTACGGCATTATAAACATCTTCTTGAATCGGCTTCATCAAGGATTGACGTTTTTTATAAAGTTCTCCCTCCGGACCAAAATATTTGTAGCGCAGTTCTGTAACCTCTTTCTCTTTGGCAACTATTTCTTCTTCACGCTTTTTTTTCTGGTCATCGGTCAGAAATACCATATCACTCTGATAGTTCTTATACATCGTTTCAGCCTCTTTCGAAAGATCGTTAACCTCTTTCTCCCAACGCTGGGAAACTTGATTTAGTTGTTCGTTTGCCATCTCATATGACGGAACATTTCTCAGGATGTAATCCATGTCTACCAAAGCAAATTTCTGGGCAAAAGCTGAGCCTACCGCCATTAACACTAATGCCAAGGTAAAAAATATCTTTTTCATAATTTTACTTTAGATTTTAGTTTAACTTTTCGAGTTATCGTTTTGTTCACTCCTAAATAGTGGATTAAATATCTAATAAGACATTATTATACTCTTTAAGTTTAAGTGAACTATCTGTAAGAGAGCTCAAAACATTTGAATAAGTGTTAAAATTCCTGACCCAGCACGAAGTGCAACTGACTACCACCGCGAGTGCCCCAAACTTTGTCAAAGCCGTAGCCCCAGTCTATGCCGAGGAAACCAAGCATTGACAGATATAAACGGATTCCGACACCGGCACTTCTCTTAAGATTGAAGGGTGAGAATTGTTTCACTGAAGTCCAACAGTTACCTGCCTCAGCAAATGCCAATGCATAGATAGTGGTGGAAGGTTGCAACATGAATGGGAAGTGCAACTCCATTCCGAATCTTCCATAAGCATATCCCTCATAACCCCACGGAGTAAATTGACCGTTTTCATATCCTCTCATAGCTACTGTCTCTGTAGCATAAGTATAACTGCCTGACATACCGTCACCACCGAAATAGAATGTTTCAAAAGGAGTCTTGAAATATTTATTCCATGAACCCAGAAGCGCAAAATCAGCTCGCGTCATGAGTACAAGTGTCCATGAACCATTCGGGTCCGTAAGAGGTGTATAGGTTTTACTCTTGAATTTTACTTTCCAATATTCTATCCACTTATACATCTCTTTTGATGCCGCTTCACGAGTTTCGGAATCAGAGTTGGAACGAGATGAAAGACGGGCAAGTTCTGCCCAGTTCTTATTTCGCGAGAACCATTTGGCAGGTGGTGTCAATGTAACATTGACGCCAAATTCAGATCCTCTACGAGGATATATCGGCTGGTCGACACTCGATCTTGACAAAGCGAGTCCGAGCATTATTGAATTCGACACACCGTTATTCATGTAATATAAATACTCCCAATTTTTAAGATAATACCAACGGTAAGACAAAGATGCCTGGAACTGGAAATAGTCGTCCGGCCAACTTAGTCTGGTTCCGAAACCGACACTTACACCTGCCATTTGGAGCACCTTATTGGGGTCATAGGCATTCTGATAATAATAGCTGGAATTATTATATCCATATGAACCGCCATAATATAGTGACTGAAGATAACCGCTGTTAAAGTACTGGTTGGAATAGAAGCTCGAGTTGATACCGGTGGAACGGCTATAATCAAGACTTACAGACAAAGAATTCGGACGCTTGCCCCCAAACCAAGGATCAAAGAATGAGATTCCGTAGCTTTGATAATATTTTGCATTTGTCTGGGCAGAAATCGAGAATGTCTGACCGTCACCTCTCGGGATGATACCCCTATATGAACCCGGATTAAAGAGATTCTTGATAGAGAAGTTAGAGAAAGAAAGTGAAACCTGACCGGTCACACCTGTCTGTCCCCAACCGAATGACAGCTGAACTTTATCATTTGCCTTCGACTCGAGATCGAATACTATATCAACTGTACCCTCCTCTTCATTTGGTTCCGGATTGATACCCATTGTCTCAGGATTGAAATGACCTGAAGCTGCGATCTCTCGAGCTGAACGCATAAGATTGGATTTTGAGAACAAGTCTCCCGGACGAACCCTGAGATCACGTCTGATTACCTTCTCAAACAATTGGTCGTTACCATTGATTACAACCTTATTGATTGTAGCTTGCGGACCCTCTATTACTCGCATCTGAAGAGCAATGCTGTCTTCTTTTATGTTTTCTTCTATAGGAACGAGCTGGAAGAAAAGATAACCATTGTCAAGATAAAGACTGCTGACTGCATCTTCATCATCTTTTGTACGTTTTTCGAGCAATTTCTGATTGTAGACATCTCCCGGATAGATTCCAAGCACCTGACTTAAAACCTCTGTTGGATAAACTGAGTTACCT